>JBDTOW010000325.1:0-5588 GCA_039933075.1 Verrucomicrobiota bacterium
GCGTTGAATCCGAAGTCGTCGGACTCGCCGACCGTGACGCCGGGTTTCACGCCACCGCCCGCGAGCCACATCGAGAAACAATTCGGATGATGATCGCGCCCGTCGTCCCCGCCCTGAACCATCGGTGTCCGGCCAAATTCGCCGCCCCAAATGACCAAGGTATCTTCAAGCAGACCGCGCTGCTTGAGGTCTCTGATCAGCGCCGCGGTTGACTGATCGGTGGCCTTGCAGTTCTTCTTCAGGTCGCTGACGAGGTTGCCGTGCTGGTCCCAAGCCTCGTGAAAAATCTGAACGAAACGGACGCCGCGCTCGACAAGGCGCCGGGCGAGCAGGCAGGCGTTGGCGAAAGTCGGTTTGCCTGGCTCGGCGCCGTACATTTCCAGCGTCTCTTTCGATTCCTTCGCGATGTCCATCAAGTCGGGGGCGCTGGTTTGCATCCGATATGCCATTTCGAACGCGCTGATGCGCGCGCCAATCTCCGGATCGCCGACCACGTCCAGCCGCTTCTGGTTAAGTCGTTTGATGGTGTCGAGCGAATCGCGTTGCATTTGCTGATCGACTCCCTTCGGGTTCGAAAGATAGAGCACTGGCTCGCCTCCGGTGCGGAAAAGCGTGCCGCCATGAACGGTCGGCAGGAACCCGGGACCCCAGTTGGAGGCGCCGCCACTCGGGCCCTTGCTGCCGGTGCTGAAGACAACATAGGCAGGCAGATCCTGCGACGCGCTGCCCAGCCCGTACGTCGCCCAGGCGCCCATGCTCGGCCGTCCAAACTGTTGCGAACCGGTGTTCATTAAAATCTGCGCCGGTGCGTGGTTGAAGGCATCGGTGTGCATCGACTTGACGATCGCGATGTCGTCCACGACCGTCGCGAGCTGCGGCAGCAACTCGGACAGTTCACTGCCGCTCTGGCCGTGCCGGGCGAATTTGAATTTCGGACCGAGCAGCGTGGAACTCGGATTGATAAAAGCCGCGCGATAATTCTTGAGGAGGTCGGCCGGCGGCAGAGTGCCGTTGAACTTTGCGAGCTGCGGTTTGTAATCGAAGAGTTCGAGATGGCTTGGCGCACCGGCCATAAACAAGTAAATGACACGCTTGGCCTTGGGTTCGAAATGCGGTTTTTTCGCCGCGAGCAAATTGTCGACCGCCGAGGCCGCCCAACCTTGCTGACGAAAGAGTGTGCCGAGCGCGATGGCGCCGAGGCCAACGCCGCACTGCTCGAAAAACCACCGGCGCGTGATCAATTTCGGATCGTGACCGCGATAGAGATAGGATTGGCAGTTCATAAATTAGGTTAAATATAGGTCATCAGTTTCTGAATGCCCGGAAAAATCGGTGTGAGCCGGCGGGCGGCTCTTCCAACACCAGGGTTTCGCCGCTCGCCGTGTTCGTGCTGACAGCCGTCCATTGGCGCAGATCGTCCGACGCTTCGATCACGTACGCCCAACCGGGCACCGAAGCCAGCGTTAGGCGCAGCCCGCCGCCAGCCACAACTTTAAGGTCGGTGAAGTTCGGACGGCCGTCACCATTGAGCCGAGCCAGCGCGAACCGGGTGACGCCGTTGAAGAGATTGAAGTTGCCGCCCACCAGAATCTGGCCATTGGGCTGCAAAGCCATCGCCTCGACGTTGACGTAATCCGTGCCGAATTGGTTCAGCAGGCGGAATCCTTCTCCTATGTCGAGCGTAGGGTCGAGTGTGCCGTCGGGGTTCAGCCGCGCCAGACCGCGGCGTGGGGCGCCGTGGAACCGCGAGAAAGGACCAGCGACGAGCAACTTGCCGTCAGGCTGTTGGCCGATGGTGGTTATCTCAGCGAGATTTCCGAACTGGTCGCTCGGCCCTGAACCGCCCACAAATGTCGGATCCATCGAGCCATCCGGATTGAATCGAATGACGCCACCCATCGTGTTCGTGCCGCGCGCGATACTCAGGGCGCCCGCCGCCACGACCTTGCCGTCATCTTGTTCCAGCAACGCGTTTATGTTTATCGAGGAGCTTGCACTGGGTAACGGCGGATTGAACGACAGATCGATCCAGCCTTCCGGCGCAAGGCGGGCCACCCCGCGGCGCAATGGGCTGCGTTGGTTTCCGGAATTCCCGCCGATCAGCAGGCCGCCGTTGGCGGTGACGACCGCGGTCGCAAGAGTCGAGTCCGTCATCACCGGCACAGCCAGCGTAACATCGACCGATCCGTCCGGATACAGGCGCATCAAACGCGGCCGGCAGGTGCCGGGGCAATCCGTTCCCGCCAGGACCAGCCGGCCATCGGGAAGCTCCAGAATCTCACGCACGTCCCAGTTCAGGTTCGGGGGTCCACGAAAATTCGGATCACGCGAGCCGTCCGGCAGCAAGCGAACGAGTGTGCCGCTGCCGCGCATGACGATCGTGCCATCACGCTGCGCGAGCACGGGCCCATACACGTCGGTGGCCTTGAAGGTCGGGTCGAAAGAACCGTCCGGATTGAGTCGAATCACGCTCCGGCCTTCCTCAGGCTTTACGTAGAACCAGCCAATGGCCAGGATTCGGCCATCCGGCAGGAGAACCAACCCATGACGGTTGACGCTGCCTGCCTCGTAGGGGTTGGGCGCAATGAACGGATTCTGAAACGCGCTGTCCGCGCTTCCCGCGTGTTCGTCGTCCAGGATGCGCAGGTGGGCGGTCGGCAGCCCCACTACCGAAACGCCGGTTGCCTCGCTCAGGAGCAACGGCACAGTTTCGTCCTCTTCAGTAATCGCATCGTCCATCAACGGAATCGTGAAGGTCTTGGTGTTTTCCAGGGGAGCAAAGTTGAGGGTTCCTGCTTGAGCCTGATAATCCGCTCCATCGGCGGCCGTGCCAGTCCCGGTGCCGAACTTGACCGAAGCGGCAGCCGAGACATCGCCTATGCGGCGAACGGTAAAGGTCGCATTCGTTTGCGACTCGGCGGCGCTGACGCGGGCTTCGGAAAATTCAAAGGCGCTAATGAGACTCAAACCGTAAAGCCGGGCGAGGTTGGGCCGGGAGACGCCGTTCACCGATGAAAAATAGCCGGCGATCAGGACATTGCCGTCGCCTTGGATTGCAACAGACTGGATTCTCGCGCTACCGAACCAATATCCGCCGCCCACTATCTCGAAAGGGCCGAAAGCCGGATCGAGCGAACCGTCAAGCAAAAGCCGCACGATGGACGCGGACGCTGTGCCGTTCACATCGTTGAAGTTCCCCGCCACCAGTACTTTGCCGTCCGCCTGCAAATCCAGGGCCAGAACTCTGCCCACGTTGCTGTTGCCCTCGGGATACGAAAAACGCACACCGGGGTCGGAGACAAACGCCGGATCCAGCGTGCCGTCGGCGTTGAGCCGCGCCACACTGCCGCGCCGCACGCCGTCAACGAAGGTGAATTGGCCGCCGATCAATATTTTGCCATCCGGCAACGAGATGATCGCCAAAACCTGAGGACAACACCAATCGGGGGGAGTTCCTATGACCGGTTGGTGGAATGTTAGGTCATGGGTGCCGTTCGGGTTGAGTCGAACCACCGCCTTGAGGCTGTTGTCACCGCTGGCGTCACCGCCCACCAGTACTTTGCCGTCCGGCAACACAGCCATGGCATAGGCGCAGCCTAACGCCCCGGAGTCAGACTGGTAAGAGGCATCCAGCGAGCCATCCGTATCGAGGCGATAAACCGGGCCGCATTCCATCAGGACCATCAGGCGGCCGTCGGGTAGTGGCGTGAGGGCGCGAGCCCCACAGCAAACGACCGGAGGCGGGACAAAGGATTCGTCGAGCGACCCGTCCGCGAGTAAGCGAGCAAGACCATTCCGGGGCTTTTGATTCACGGAGTTGAAATAGCCGCTGATCACGAACCTCCCTTGCGCGTCTTGAACAATAGCTCGCACCTGGCCATCGACGAGAGCGCCGGAAAACGTCGTGTCCAATGACCCATCCGCATTGAGTCGAACCAGCCCCGGCGGCGTTGGTGGATTGATCGTGTTAAAATAGCCGCCGACCAGCACTTTTCCGCCCGGTTGGACCAGAAGTGATTGTGGCGCGTCACCTCCGGACAGCACCGAGGGATCGAATGTGCGGTCCAGAGTCGCGGGCGCTTCGTTGTCGTGAATCCGCACCGTGCCCGGATGCCGGTCGCCGATCAGCACGTTGGTCGACGGCGAACTCAGCATCACTTGCAGCGTCTCACCAGGATCGACCACGCCGTCGTCAAGAATCGGCACGACGATGGTTTTGACATTTTCCAACGGAGCGAAAACGAGCGAACCGGCTTGTGACACGTAGTCCGCGCCGGCGGTGGCCGTGCCATCTACCGTCGCGTAGTTCACCGTGAGCGGCCCGGAGGTATCGCCCAGCCGTTCGACGGCGAACGTGACCGTGCCGCCCGACTCCTCGGCGAGCACCTCACGCTCGACGAGTTGGACGCCGAGCAGCTTGGCGCCTTCCAAGGCAAGCCGGGCGACCCGTGCCCGCGGCGCGTCGTTAACCAGGTCAAACTCTCCCGCCACGACCACGGTGTTGTTTCGCGCGGGCAGGATGTGAGTGAGCGCGCCGTTGGGATTGAAGGCGAAGGCCTGGTCCGCCGTGCCGTCGGGCATCAAGCGCGCCGCGGCGAAGCGGTACAGGGTGGGAGCCGGTGGCGTGACACGGAAGACCATTCCCCGGCCTCCCACGAGCACCTGGCCATCCGGGAGCGTGGCGACGGCCAGCAGCGGCTCTTGATCGTCGCGCTTAGGATCAAACGAGACATCCAAACCCCCGTCCGGATGCAACCGTGCGATTCCGTTTCGTGTCACGCCGTGCGCCGTCGCAAACCGGCCGGCAACGAGAACCCTGCCGTCCGGCTGCACATCGATGGACCGCACCGATGCCCCGGCGCTCAATCCCGCGTCGAACCCCGCGTCAAACGATCCGTCCGCATTAAGTCGCACCAAGCCCTTCCGCTCGACTCCTCCGATCGTCGTGAACGCGCCCCCCACGAGAAATTGGCCGTTCGGCAGCAGGAAGAAAACCTGGATCGGAAGAGCGTTCGGCGAAGCAAACTCTGGCGCCGCGAAGCTCGCGTCTGGCGAACCGTCGGCATTCAAACGCCGGATCGCGAGTTGGGTTAGACCGTCGGCGCCGACAAGATAACCCCCAACCACTACCTTGCCGTCCGGCTGAAGGGACAGTGTGCTGAGGTAGATAAGCCGCGCGGGCTCCAGCCCAAGATTGCCCGCGTCAAAGACCGGGTCGAGCGCACCGTCACTCTTAAGCCGGGCGATCCCTTGACGCTTGACTCCGTCCGTCACGGTGAAGCCGCCAGCCAGCAGGACCTGCCCGTCGGGCTGCACAGCCAGAGCGAACACCGGCCCTTCGATATTGGGCGCGCGGAACGTGGTGTCACGCGAGCCATCGCCCTTGAGCCGGACCAGCTCGCTCGAACCGGTTTCATTACGGAGGCTCACGAACACTTCGTCATTGGCCCCTTGGGCAATCGCCTGGATGACCACGTTTCGCTCCAAATCAGGATGGAAGCGCGGATCCAGAAGAATCGGTTTCTCGTCGTCCTCGATGGGGATCGAAACTCGATTGGTGACCCCGGCGGCGGAATCGACTAACGTCA
>JBDTOW010000326.1:0-5567 GCA_039933075.1 Verrucomicrobiota bacterium
GCGGAAGGGGTAAATGCCCGCCTGGGAAACGGAAATTTGGAACGTGGTATCAGCGGCTCCGCGTGTTCCGTTCAACTGGCCCAATGGCAGCGCTGAAAAGGTGTCCTTGGGATTGAGAGATGAAACCGCCACCCCGAAACCGTCATCGCTGTTCACTCCCATTGTATACGTGCCAACTGCCGGGAATTCCAGATAGGTAATGACTTCCTCGGAAAAATTCACAGTAGTGTCAGCTCCGATGCCGGGAAACGCGTCCGCTCCAGGGAAGGTATCTACCGTTCCGCCAGGCGCGATATTCCAGTTCACTATGGTGCTCACCGGATAATACCCGTTAGTGTCAGCACCGCTAAGATCAGCGATATTAGCGCCATGCAGACCAGCGAGTTGATCCTCAGTCCAAGCCAAACTACCCGCATGGGTAGCGGAGGTCTGATAAGGCCGGACGAGAAAGCCCGACTTGTTCGTATTCACCGAACCGGCGGGCATGGCAAAGCTCGAAGGGATTTGGATCGCCACCGGCGCTTGCGCAGCGAGGTCGAGTGTCGCTGCCGCAATCACGAGGGCATGAAGTCCAATGCATTTTGCATGCATGGTGATGGTTTTTGATTTAATAAGTCTGAGTTTCATGGATGTTGTCTCCTGATACGTTGTTCGTTTCGAGTTCTGATGACACGAAGGGCGAATCGCGTCTACCCTGGCGCATAGGAGCGCTTCCGACTAAAGCCTCAACTTCAATGTCAGTTTGAATGTATGTTTCACTTCAGCACGTTCGATCGACCGGTCGCAAGAAAAAAAGACCAGACTTGCGTCTCTTTTGAGTTTCAATTGGGTTACGGCCTTGACTTCGAGTATGGACGCCTTTGCTCAAAGCCATCCAAGCCAGATGGATGACTCATTAACTTCTCCAAACACCGCCAGTTTGTGGAAGGATCACTACTGTCGTTCGTGCTTTTGGGGTTGCGCTTTCCGGTCAATTCCCGACGCGCACACGATAGAAGCGCTGAGGGCGGCTTACCTATTCGATCGCCTTGAGGCGAGTGAGGTTTTTGCGAGCGACGGGGTCGTCGGGATTGAGACGAAGCGCGGTTTCAAGATAGACTTGGGCGTCGGTCAATCTGCCCTCGGTGAGACAGATTAATCCCAAGTTGCCGAATGCCTGATAGTCGTCTGGATTCAGTCGAATTACCGCCTGGAATTCCTGGCCGGCCTCCGCCAGGTGATTCTGGGCCAGGTAAACGTAGCCAAGTTCATAGTGCGCTTTGTCGTCATTGGGATTAATCCTGACTGCTGATAGCAGATGCGCTATGCCCTCGCTCGTCTGTCCCTTGGAGGCCAACGCCCGGCCCAATTTGGTGTGTACCTCGCCATCGTCCGGATTGATGCGCAGGCGATAATTGTAGTAGTCCATGCTGACCCCGACGAAGTATTCGAAGTAATCTTTTGCCAATCGGGAACGATCTTCCGAGTTGCGCGCAACAGCCTGCAATACCATGCCCGCCATTTCATCGGTCGTTTGCAGACCGTGCCGCACCGTTTTGGGCGGCCGGTTTGGATTCCGCACGTTGTTGGTACTATTGTCGTAGGTGTAATGCATGATCAGCCTGGTTCCCTTTGGTAAGGAGATTGGCTGCGCATATTTGTAATCGCCTTGCCAATTGAAATCCCAGTCCTTAATCCGAATCAGCCACTGCTTCTCACCCGTCGGCACGATCGCGTAACCCTGTAAGTCCTTTCCCAAATAATGGACATGCGGAAGGACCCGCAGCAAGCTAACGTCGACGGGGAGCACGTACGTCTGTTCGACGAGATAATTTTCCACTCCCGCCGGAATCTCGAAATCGAACCGCGCAAGTTTGATTCGAAATGGAACATTCGTCGGGGCCTGGTCCGTAAAATAAAACGCGACGGCAGGCTGGACCATTTCGGGCTTGCCCGATGGATGCAGGTGCATTTGCAGCACAAGGTCCGTATTCGGTTTTAGTATCCAGGACAACCCTTCAGAAACCATCGAGGGCACTTTGCCCGGTTGCCAGCCCAGCAACTGTCCGCCTGGCATCAGCGCACTTTCCGGCAGGTCCATGCCATCAAAACCGGGTGGGTTTTGTTTTTCGGCGAGACGTCGCGATTGGCGGGTCTCGTCAATATTGATGAAAGCGTGATGCACTACCCGCGCATTGCCCGGACGAAACTCGACCCCTTTAACGTAGCGCGTGGAAGAAACGGGAATGGGAACTACGAAATTGCGATAAACGTCCTTTCCTTCGTCGGGCAAGGTGTAGGACTGCGACATTTCGACCACCAGATCGGGTTGGCCGAGTTGCCAGCTTTCACTCCATGTGGGCGGTGCGGGCAAGTCCGATTGGGTCCCTTCGATGGCACCTTCCGCCACCCATTGCTGGATGATCCCAATGTGATCCACGGTAAGCCGGCGTTCGTCCGCAAAGTTGCCGCAACCCGGTTCTGGCGGCCACGGCGGCATGTACCGCCGCGCGGTCACGTCGGCGATCTGCCGCGCATGTTTCTTCGCCTCCTGATAGGTCAGCAAACTAAAGGGAGCTGATTGGCTCGGGCGATGACAAGTGGCGCAATTCCTGAATAGGATGGGCGCCACATCTTTTCTGAAAGTCAGGGTGGCTTTTGCGCGGGGCACGTATTTATCCGCCGCAACGTTTCCGCGGCTTTTGTAATTCCTCAACGATGAGTAAATACTGAGGCCCGCGATCAACGCCAAGGCGGAAAGGAGAATCAACAGCTTGAAGATCGACTTTAACCGTCCTCTCGCAGGCTCGCGTATGGCGGACGCCGGACCAGATAACATGTCGCTCGGCGATTCACGTTTTTGAGAAAGGACAGTTGTCGGCGAAATTCTCCCTTTTTTGCGGCCTGCACTTTTCTTGCTCATGCGCTCTCGAGCATAGAGACTCCAGGCGACTGTATCACAGTCCAAGCTTCTTGAACTTTGCCTTCACCTGCTTGAAGTGAAAGTCCAAATTGCACAATTTATCGAGGTCACTTTTTGACAAGTGCTTCGCGACGTCCGGGTCATCCAAGAGCTGCGATTTGAAATCCGCATCGGTAGCACCGGCGTGTTTGGCCTGCCAGGTTTTCATGGCATTCCGTTGCACCAGGTCATACGCCGCCTCGCGAGTCAGTCCCTTCTTGATTAACGCGAGAAGAACCGATTGCGAGTTCCACATCCCCAGCGACAATCTCAAATTGCGAGCCATGTTCTTCGGATATACGATCAACCCGTTGATCAAGTTGGCCAGTGTCACCAACATGTAATCCAGGAGCGTGCACGAGTCCGGAAATATGACTCGCTCGACCGAACTGTGGCTGATGTCCCGCTCGTGCCACAGCGCAACATTCTCCAGCGCGGCGACCGCATTTCCGCGCAACACACGCGCGAGGCCCGTGAGCCGCTCCCCGGTAATCGGATTGCGTTTGTGCGGCATCGCGCTCGATCCTTTCTGGCCCTTCGCGAAAAACTCCTCGGCCTCCAAAACCTCGGTTCGTTGAAGATGGCGAAACTCGGTCGCCCACCGTTCGATGCTGGCTCCCACCAGCGCCAGGGTCGTGATGAACTCGGCGTGCACGTCGCGTTGGATGACCTGCGTTGCAATTGGCGCTGCACGCAGCCCAAGTTTTTTGCAAACATACGCCTCGATTTTCGGTGACAAGTGCGCGTTCGTGCCGACCGCGCCCGAGAGTTTCCCGACCGCCGCGGTCTCCCGGGCGGTTGTCAAACGTTGCAGGGCACGACCAAATTCATCATACATCAGCGCCATTTTCAGACCGAAGGTGGTTGGCTCGGCATGGATGCCGTGACTCCGGCCGATCATCGGCGTGAACTGGTGCTTCCGGGCTTTGGCGGCGATCACTTCGCGCAGCGTTTTGACATCCGCAATCAGAATGTCCGCCGATTGAACCATTTGCACGGCAAACGCGGTATCTACCACATCGCTGCTGGTGAGACCGAAATGGAGCCAGCGGTTGGCTGGGTCGCCGATGTTTTCGGCTACATTGGTGGTAAAAGCGACGACATCGTGATTCAACGTCCGCTCCAGTTGCTTGCATCTTTTTAGATCGAAAGCGGCGCGTGCTTTCATCTGGGCCAGATCCTTTTTGGGAATTATCCCGTCCGCACCGAGGGCTTCACTGGCGAGAAGTTCAATCCGCAACCAAATTTCGAGCTTTCGTTGCTCGCTCCAGATCTGCCGCATCTCAGGTCGTGAGTAACGTTCAATCATTGAGCCAAAGGAAAAGGCAAAAGACTCAATCAGGAAAGGCAAAAGTGCGTTTTCGTCTCCCGGGCCACGAATCCATCGCTTGGTGGAGCGCCAGTTCCGCGCCTGCACGGCGCGGGGACGCCGCAGCGCGGCGCCCCTACCTCTCGCTTACGCGAAAAATTTCCGGTCTAGCGCTTGCCCATTTTGGCCCGCGCGGCCTCGAGAATCTGTCGTTCGTGCGGTGTCAGACTCTGGATGCCGTGAGCGGAGATTTTGTCCAGGATCGGATCCACTTCCTTGCTGATAAACTCGGACGGCGGCAGGTCATCAGGAACGCTTTTGATTGGCCTTTTCCAAAAGGCCTGCCGGCTTGAACGCGCCTCAACCAGTTCACGGCGCGTGGTGGAAGCACGAGAGCGCTTCCAGGTAAAGAGGCTCCTTTCTGATTGGACCAGGAAACGGATGTACGCCAGCCCGGTGGCAAGCCCGGCGAGGTGGGCGCCATGGGCATAATGATCGTGCGGATTGAGTAACCCGAGGATTCCAATGATGGCAAAAATCAAAATCAGGTATTTTGCTTTCATCGTAACGGGGATGATGAAAGCAACCAGAGTCGTGATGGGTCGCTCCCAGTTCAAAGCCGCGAACGCCGCGATCAATCCAAAGATACCCGCGGACGCCCCCACGACCGAGCCATAGCCAAAATGCGCGGGGAACAACCAACTGCATCCCACCTGCGCGAAACCGCCGAGGGTGCCGCTGAGGAAATAGAGTTTGAGAAATGTTTTCTTGCCCAGGGTATCTTCAATCGGCCGGCCAAAAATCCAGAGCATGGCGCAGTTCAGGATCAAATGAAGGGGCCCGCCGTGAAGAAATTGAAACGTCAACAACTGCCAGACATAACCACCCGCCAACCCGGCTGGGCTAAGCTCCAGATAACGTTTGATAAAGGCGTCACCGGCGTTGCTGATCAGCGGCGTAATCAGTTGGAGGCCGAACACAACCGTGTTCGCGACGACCAAAACGAGAGAGGCGGACCACCTTGATTGGTAGGGTGACTGGCGCATGTACGACCGATCTTCCAGCATTGCGGAGGGAAGTTAACCGCTGCCCATTAAATATTCAACGGCGTTTTTCACAATTGACAGTTCGCTTCCCAGGCTTCATCGACAGATGTCACGGTCGAGTTGAATTTTCAAACCGATTGTATGAGAGCCGGCTTCAGCCCAATTTTTCAGCTCAATTTTGCCCATTCCGTTCGCACGAGATCAACCAGCGGACGAATCGCTCGAGCGCTGAAATCGAATTGGCAATTGGCCGCCGCAAACAGCTCTGGCA
>JBDTOW010000327.1:0-5542 GCA_039933075.1 Verrucomicrobiota bacterium
TCGCTACAAGGAACAATTAGAGGTGAAAGATGACGCCGAATGGAAATTAATATCCGAACGGATCGAGAAAGTCACGACGGCAAGGCGTGAAGTCGGGTTCCCTGGCGGCGGCTTCGGCCGGGGTGGCCGTGGCGGACCAGGTGGACCGGGCGGCGGGGGAGGTGGCGATCAAGCGGCCGCTGGCAGGCGCGGCGGGTTCGGTGGCGAACCCAGCCCCGAGGCGGAGGCGTTGCGAAAGGCAATAGAAGCAAAAGCGCCCACCGAAGAACTGAAAGCAAAACTTGCCAAGTTCCGCGAAGCTCGCAAGGTGAAAGAGGCTAACTTGGAAACGGCGCAGGAAGATCTGCGAAAGGTGCTTACTCCGCGTCAGGAAGCGGTGGCCGTTCTGGCGGGACTTTTGAAATAGACCCGGCAGACACGGACCTAAAGGTAGCTGGCGATTCTTGATTATGAGCGACATTAAAGCCCACGACTCGTCTCTGAAGCAGTTGCTTGAGCGGATGGTTGCCGCCAAGCAACTCTCCATCATGGATGCGGAGACTCTGACCCGGCAGGGCCGCAACGGTTCGGAGTCGCCCATTCAATCCGAGGAAGATGTCCTTCGGTGGTTAGGAAAGGAATATGATGTCGCCTACACATCGTTGGAGGATATCGAACCGGATCGCCAGCTTCTCTCGCTGTTTCCCGCGCGAATGCTTCTGAAAGACGAGCTGCTGCCGTTACGGCGAGTGAACGGGTGCGTTGAAGTGGCCACGAGCCGGCTCTTCGCGACGCAGGGACTGGATACGCTCAAGACAATGACGGGCTTGCGCCTCAAGCCTGTGCTTGCGCCGACCGAGGCGATTCAACGGGAGATGAAGAAGCGGCTCGGTGTTGGCGCGGATACCATTGACACTCTCGGCGAGGAAGCCACTATTCAGGTCGTTGACGACGAGAACGAGGAGGACACCAATCTCGACAGCGCGGCAGAGGACGCCTCGATCATCCGGTTCGTAAACCAGGTGTTGCGGGACGCGATTGAGCTGCGCGCTTCGGACATTCACCTCGAGCCTTTCGAAAACGAACTACAGATTCGCTACCGAATTGATGGCGTTCTGCAAGAAGTTCCCGTGCCCGCCCAGATCAAACGGTTTCAGCCAGCCATCGTTTCACGAGTAAAAATTCTCAGCCATCTCAACATCGCCGAGAAACGGCTGCCGCAGGATGGTCGCATTAAAATCCGCCTCGACAACAGCGAAGTGGACATTCGCGTATCGGTTATCCCGATGCTGCACGGCGAAGCGGTAGTGCTGCGCTTGCTGCGTCAAAACGCAACTCTTCGCGGGATGGGCCAACTCGGCTTGGATGAGCGCGAGCTCAAATCATTCCGCCGCATACTCGGCCTGCCGCACGGAATCATTCTGGTGACCGGGCCCACCGGCAGCGGGAAGACCTCAACGCTCTACACCGCGCTCAATGAGATCAATGATAAGGTTCGGAAGATCATCACGATTGAAGACCCGATCGAGTACCAGCTCAGAGGGATCAACCAGATTCAGGTCTCGGAGAAGGCGGGGCTTACGTTCGCCCGGGGGCTCCGCTCGGTCCTGCGCCATGATCCGGACGTGATTCTCATCGGCGAAATTCGCGATCAAGAGACCGCCCAGATTGCCGTTCAGGCTTCCCTCACGGGCCACTTGGTTTTCTCCACCCTCCACACAAACGACGCACCCGGCGCCTTAACCCGGCTCGTGGACATGGGAGTCGAGCCGTATTTGGTCGCCTCGTCTTTGGAGGCGGTACTGGCGCAACGCCTGGTGCGCGTGCTTTGCCCGGACTGCAAGCAGGAAGACGATTCTCCTACGGCACAGGCACTGAAGGCTGAACTGAGTTTCGCAAAGGAGACTCCCATCTACCGCGCCGTCGGCTGCCGCTTGTGCCGCAACACGGGCTATCATGGCCGCCGCGGCATCTTCGAGTGGATGGACACGACCAACGATATTCGGCGGATGATCCTGAAGAGTTGTTCGAGCGGTGAAATTCGCGAAGTCGCCCGGCGCAACGGAATGCGCGCCCTGGCCGACGATGGCTGGCGCCTCGTGCGCGCCGGCGCAACAACGCCGGAAGAAGTCTTGCGCGTGACCAAGGCTCAATCCCTCGGCGACGGAACGGCGGAGACGGCGGCGGAACTCATCGCGACCGCTGAACCGCAGGCGGCGTAAAACCAACATGGCCCTCTTTCAATACCGCGCACTGACTGCCGACGGCACCATTGCCGATGGTGAAATCGAGGCCGGCGGCCGGCAGGATGCCTTCCGGCAAATGGAAGGTCGCGGTCTGCGCCCCATCCGTCTTGCCGAGCGTAACGGCGGGAGTGGACCAGCCAGGAATCCACCAAAAGTTCAGACCAGGGGATCCGCAAAGGAACCAGCCAACGAACCAGCCAAGGAATCGAAGCCGGCGGGCTCACCGCTGTCGATGAAGTTGTCCCTCGGCGGCGGGAATAAGGTTTCGGCGCGGATGCTGGAAAACTTCACGCGCCTGCTATCGAGTTTGCTGGCTGCCGGGGTGCCGCTCAGCCGGGCGATGGTCATTCTTTGCCGAGAGGCTTCTTCGCCTGCGGCTGCCGCCAAATGGAAAGAGGTTTATGACCTGGTCATTGACGGCATGTCACTCGCCGACGCGATGGCGAAATCGCCGGACACCTTTCCCCGTGTGTATGTGGCCATGGTGGAAGCGGGAGAGACGGGTGGTTTTTTGGACGTCGTGCTGGGTCAAATTGCCGACTTTCAAGCACGCGAAAAGGAGATGCGCTCCAAGGTGATGACCGCTCTGCTTTACCCGGTAATCCTCCTGGTACTGGCGCTGGGCGTGCTGGTGTTCCTGCTCGTCTTCTTCATCCCGCGCTTTCAACTCATTTTCGCCGGCTTCGGGGCATCATTGCCGCTGCTCACCCAACTCATCGTTTCCACCAGTCACCTCATGCGTTCCTACGGGTTGTTTCTCCTGTTGGGCATCGGGATCACCGGCTTCCTGATTCGGAACTGGCTGGTCTCGGAAAAGGGGCGGCGCACGTGGGAAGGACTGATTCTCCGGGCTCCCGTTGTCGGGCCACTGGTGGCACAATTCGCCATGTCGCGATTCTGCCGAATGCTGGGAACGCTGCTGGGCGCGGGCGTTCCGCTGATCAACGGCCTCAACGTGGCCCGGCGCTCCATTGGCAACCAAATCCTGGTGGACGCCGTTTCAAACTCGATCGAGCGGGTTAAGGAAGGCAAGTCGCTGGGAACGAGCCTGGCGGATTGCCGCGTGCTGTTTTCGGGCTCCGTGCTCGAGATGATTTCGGTAGCCGAAGAGAGTGGGCGGCTGGACCAGGAACTCGTGCGGATCGCGAACGTCACGGAAGGCGATCTGGACCGCCAATTGAAAGCGGCGGTGGCGCTGGCTGAGCCGCTGATGCTCTTTTGCATCGCTGGTTTCATCGGCACGATCTTTATCGGGATGGTCATTCCAATCTTCACCTTGCAGGACTATATCAAATAAACTCGAAAGCCCTTCGCTATGACACTCAGAATTCCAAAGAACAATCGAATCCGCCTCCATCAGCAGCGCGCATTCACATTGATCGAACTGTTGCTGGTGCTGGTAATCCTGGGCATTCTCGCGGCCATCGTGGTGCCGAAGTTCTCGGGCCGCACGGAACAGGCCAGAGTCACCGCGGCGCAATCGCAGATCTCCACTTTCGGCACGGCGCTCGATGCCTTCGAGGTGGACAACGGCTACTATCCGAAAGGGAAGAACGGCCTGAGCGATCTCGTGCAACAACCGCGCGACGCTCAGAATTGGAAGGGACCTTATCTGAAAAGTGAGATTCCGGTGGACCCTTGGACCCATCCCTACATTTACGAGTGTCCGGGAAAGCACAACCCATCAGGTTACGACCTGATGTCGATGGGTCCGGATGGGCGGGCGGGAAGCGATGATGACCTTACGAACTGGCAGCAAAAGAAATGACCGTGGCGCGGCACAGCACCGCAATGCTTTCACGCTCATCGAGCTGATCCTCGTGATGGCGATGCTGCTCATCGTCCTGGGCGTCGCCTTTCCCTCGCTCAAAAGATTCTTTCGCGGACGAAATCTTGATTCGGAAGCGCGACGCTTCCTGTCGCTAACGCAATACGGTCAAAACCGCGCGGTGTCCGAAGGCTTCCCGATGGTGTTGTGGATCGACGCACGACGCGGAGCTTACGGTTTGCAAACGCAACCCGGCTACACCGATTCGGACAGCAAAGCCGTGGAGTTTTCTTTGGGTGATGATCTGAAGGTCGAGGTTCAAGCGCCCGCTTCGGCAAACCGAGCGGGCCAGTTGAATCGGACCATCGCCGGGGTGGGGAATGTGCCGACGATTCGCTTCACGCCGGATGGGTTTCTTGGCGAAAGCAGCCCGGCCCGAATTCTGTTACGTCAAGGCGCGGACGACGAGATTTGGATCGTTGAAAGCACCAATCGTTTGAACTATGAAATTCAAGCCAACCATTCGCCAATCGGGCGCCGCTAAACGCGGGCGTGCCGCCTTCACGCTCGTTGAAGTACTGGCGGCGCTGGCATTCATGGCCATTGTCATCCCCGTGGCGGTGGACGGCTTGCGTATCGCGAGTCTGGCCGGGCAGGTTGGGCAACGCAAAGCCGTGGCGGCTCGTATTGCCGAGCGCGTTCTTAATGAATTAGTGATTACCGGCCAGTTCCGGAGTCCGACACAGGGCGGGACAATCCGGGAAGGAGTACAACCCTATCAGTGGTCCATGCGTTCAGAGCCCTGGCCGATGGACGCGATGCGCCTCTTGACCGTTCAAGTGAACTTTCCTGTACAAGGCCGCGAATACGACGTGCGCCTCAGCACGCTCGTGGACAATTCCACGCAATGAATCCGCTGCGCGCAACTCATCGGCGAATGCGGGGATTCACCCTGCTCGAACTGCTCATCGCGGTCTCGGTCTTCGCGATCGTGCTGGCGGCAATCAACGCGGTGTTCTACGGCGCGCTTCGCCTGCGGAACAAAACCGCGGAAGCGCTCAAAGAGGCATTGCCAGTGCAACAGGCGCTTGCAATCATCAAGCGCGACCTGGCCAACATCGCCGTCCCGGGAGGAACGCTTTCCGGTGTACTCCAAACCACCTTGACGGCCGACATGCTGCCGGGCCGGGCCAGCCCGGATTTCTACACGTCCGCCGGTTTGATTGATGAGACTTCGCCGTGGGCGGAGGTCGAGAGAGTCTGCTATCTCCTTGCTGATCCAGCCGATCGCACCGCCGGGAAGCAGCTCATCCGAGCCGTCACGCGCAATCTCCTGCCTGCGACGGGAGTGGACGAGCCAGCCCAACAATGGCTGATGAGCGGGGTGCAGAGCCTTAAGTTTTATTATTACGACGGCACTCAATGGCGTGATTCGTGGGATTCCACGACTGCGGATCCGACGACCGGACAAACGAATACCCTGCCCGCGGCGATCACGCTCCAGATTCAACTCGCCGCGAAAGACGGCGGACGGCCCCTCTCGTTGTCG
>JBDTOW010000328.1:0-5534 GCA_039933075.1 Verrucomicrobiota bacterium
GGGGGAACCAGCTTTGGCGCAACTTGGGAAACGGCAAATTCGAAAACATTACCGCGAAGGCGGGAGTTGGACTGGAAAACCGAATCTGCGTCGCGGCCTCTTTTGCGGATGTTGACAACGACGGCCTGCCAGACCTGTTCGTGACAACGGTGAGAATGGGCAATGTGCTCTTTAAAAGTCTCGGCCAGGGGAAATTCCAGGATCTCACGAAAGAGTCCGGCCTCGGATATGTCGGGCATTCATCCGGCGCGGTCTTCTTCGACTTTAACCGGGACGGCCTGTTGGATCTGTTTCTCGTCAATGTGGGAGCCTACACGAGAGATGAAAGGGGCCGCGGAGGTTTTTACCTGGCTTATACGAACGCGTTTGAAGGTCACCTTCATGCGGAACGTAGTGAACAGAGCATCCTCTACCAAAATCTGGGGGCGGGGAAATTCAAGGACGTTTCCAAGGAAATGAATTTGCAACATGTGGGCTGGAGCGGGGACGCTTCATTCTGCGATTTGAATGAGGACGGTTACCCTGACCTGTATGTTCTCAGCATGCAGGGAGACGACAAGTATTATGAGAACGATCACGGCAAACGCTTCGTCGAGAAGACCGCCTCCTGTTTTCCAAAAACTCCCTGGGGAGCGATGGGCATCAAGTTTTTTGACTATAACCTGGATGGCTTGATGGACCTGTTCGTGACCGACATGCACTCCGACATGACCGAAGCGCAGACCAAGGTTGGCAAGAAGAACTTCAGCGCGATCTTCGAAAAGCAAAAGAGCGATCCGTGGTGCTCGGTGCAATGGTCCGACGCCTTCTTGCAAGGCGCTTCCAACAATATTCTCGGAAACGCCTTTTACCAAAACCAGGGTGGCGGCAAGTTTATTGAAGTATCGGGCAAGATCGGCGCAGAAACGTATTGGCCCTGGGGCATCAGCGTCGCCGACCTGAACGCCGACGGTTACGAGGACGTTTTTGTGACGGCGGGCATGGGCCATCCGTTCCGCTATGGAATGAATTCCGTGCTCCTAAATGACCGAGGGCAAAGGTTCGTGGACAGCGAATTCGTTCTCGGAGTGGAACCGCGCAAAAACAACAGGATTGAAAAAGAATATTTCACTCTTGATTGTTCCGGGGAGGACAAAAACCATCCTCTTTGTTACCATAAGAAAGGCATTTTGGGAGTGCTCGGTTCCATCAGTTCACGATCCTCCGTTGCTTTTGATCTGGATGGCGACGGGGACTTGGACATTGTCACTAACGAGATGAACGACCATCCGCAGGTGCTCATCAGCAACTTGTCGCAGAAAAGGAAAATCCACTTTTTGAACGTCAAACTGGTCGGGACGGTTTCCAATCGGGACGGACTTGGCACAACCGTCAAGGTTCACAGCGGTTCCAAAACGTACACTCGATACAACGACGGCAAGTCGGGTTACCTGGCACAAGGTTCGATGCCTCTTTATTTCGGACTGGGCGAAACCGCCAAAATCGATCGGATCGAAGTGCTTTGGCCATCTGGCAAAAGGCAGACGCTCAGCGAGGGGATTGCCGTGAACACTTTACTGACGATCCGCGAAAGCCGGTGAGCCGGCCGCAATAGTTTTTTTCTGCTTATTTGCCTCGCCGAACTCCGTGACCCGCGCGAGCCCCAGTGTGCCGGTCGTTTGCGACCGTCTCCACTCCGCTCACAAATACGTGTTTGAACCCGGTGGCGCAAACGTGCGGTGACGCGAACGTGGCCTGATCCCGCACCGTGGCGGGGTCAAAAACGACAAGATCAGCCCAGGCGCCTTCGCGAATCTCGCCACGATCTTTCAGTTGAAAAGTTAGAGCCGCAAACGAAGTCATTCTTCGGACCGCTTCTTCGAGGCGCAACTGCTTTTCCTCCCGCACGTAGCGCGACAGAACCCGGGCCGCGTTGCCATAACCGCGGGGATGTTGCGATTCCGCCTGGGTCTGAAACACGCCGGTGTCCGATGCGAACATCGTTTCCAGTTGTCGCAAAAGGGGGAGCAGATCGTCTTCATTCATTTCGTAAAGAATGATCGAGGCGCCTCCGTTCTTCGCGATTTCCAGGATCAAATCAATTTGCGCGTCGAGTGATGTCGTTCCACGCCGGCTTTGAGTCGCTTGAGGGATCGTCAGCCCCTGGATCGATTTATAGCGACGGGCCAGCACGAGGACAACATGGGAGTAGTCCGTTCGTCCGGACTCGTTGAGGCGTTGCTTCATCGCGGCCGCGATCCGGGATCTTTGCTCCGCGTCAGCCAGACGTTGCTCGAATTGTTCACGCCCGCCTTCGAGCGCTTCAGGCGGCAGCAGCCGGTCCAGGAACGCGGAGGACGCGCTGTAAACATACAGATCCTGGGAAACCTTCAATCCTCCTTTGCGCGCCCGATCGAGGGCGGCGATCACTTTGACGCCCAGCCCGTCAGCCCGGGCCTTTTCCAGATGACGAATTGTTTCGGGCGGTTGCGGCGAAATCAAATTGCCCGAGAGTTTCAAGTGGGAAATCTGGACGGGAATTTTGGCCGCGCGCCCGACGTCAAAAGCTTCCTCCAAGGAAGGAATCAACCCTTCCTGTTCATTACGCACATGGGTGGCGTAGATGCCATGATACGCCGCGGCCACCTTTGCCAGTTCAACGATTTCTTCGGGCCTGGCATATTTGCCCGGGGAATAAATCAGTCCGGTGGAAAAACCAACCGCGCCATCCTTCATTGCCTGTTCGACGAAGAGTTTCATGCGAGTGAGTTCCTTCTCGCTCGGGGGACGCATGGAAGAACTGCCCATGACCTCCTCCCGCACAGCATTGTGGCCGATTAACGTCGCCACGTTGATTGAGACATTGGTCTGCGCAAGGGCGCGAAAGAAATCCCCGACGCTCAATACCGAAGCGCCGCAGTTGCCCACAATGACTGTGGTAACTCCCATGCGGACGAAGTTGTCGGCTTCGGGCGCATTCAAGATTCTTTCCGCGTGCGTGTGAAAATCAATGAAACCCGTATCCGTTACAAACAAGTCAATTTTGCCGTCCTGGTTAAAGTCGAAAAACTTTATCCCCATCGCGTCAAACGGTGTCCTGGGAAAATAGGCCCGGGTCTTGTTGATGAATCCTTTGCCTCCGTGATTCTCATAATACTTGTCGGGATCCTGCATGTCTAAAACGTAGAGATCAGAGACCGACTCCGGCCAAAGCGGTGATGTTCTCGAATTTTCCGGCGCCCAGGTTTCGCCAGAGCTGGCAGCCCCCGATTTGATCGACGAAAAAGAGGTCGATCTTTCCGTCGCCATCGACGTCCGCCGCCGCCAATCCTGTGCCGTGATCGTAAATGGTCGCTTTCACGTACCGCGCGCAGTCGTCCACGATGTGATGGTGAAAAGTGATTTGGCTGCGGTCGATTTGATTGCTGAATTGAAAACCGTAAAAGGCCTTGAACTGTTTCGCCGCCGCGAATTGTTCCTGCTTTCGCGCCTCGAACGCTTTCAACGTCCACGATGTCTCAGTCTCGGCCGCCGTGGAGGAAGAAACCCTTCCGAGTGCATCAAGCGCAACTATCAACATGAGCCAAAGCCATTCACGATTCATTATGCTCAAGAATAGCGAGGCTGCCGGCAGTCGGCAAGGCTCTGTGGCAGCCGCTTACCCAAGGTAGCTCGTGCCTCGCAACCTTGGGCATTGGGCCGCAATTCCTTTGGGATTGGCTCCCGAATCCCGTGTGTCCGGCTCGGGCCAGCCGTTGCGTTGCTGATTTCCGGTTGCAGCCAATCGGATTTCTCCCATCCCTCACCCGCTTCGGTTCCGTTCGGACCGGTGACTTTTAATCGGGACATCGCTCCCATCATCCTCCAAGAATTGCCGGTGGATGTGGAAGCGTTCTGAATCAATCCGCACGCTCATTATCTCGGAAAGGAAATGAAAGGGTTCGCCCGGCTGCCCGATGGAACAGAGAAATGGCTTTTTTACATTAAACAGTGGGATTTCAACTGGCAGGGTGATTACAGTTATCGGGAGCCGATGCGGTTGCCAAAGGGAACAGAGATCTGCATGGAGTTTACCTTCCGCGAGTAAAAATGAAAAAGCCAGCCGGCAACCGCTCCAAGTTTTCCCCGCCGAAAAAAAGTCGATGCCAGGCAATCTCAAGGGTCCGCGCAGGAAGGTTGCCGCGCTTTGCGTGTTGGTGATCGTGGCGGGAATTGGCGTGACGATCTGGACCGAGGTAAAACAACCACCAACTTCGGATCAATATGTTCCTGCGCCGCGTGGCACTGTGACTTTCAGCAAAGACATCGCGCCAATCCTGTTCGATCATTGCGCGGCGTGCCACCGACCCGGTCAATCGGCGCCCTTTGCTTTGCTGACGTACCAGGACGTAAGAAAGCACGCCAAGGAGATTGCGGATGTGACCGCGCGCCGTTACATGCCACCGTGGCTGCCGGAGCCTGGCTACGGAGATTTTGTTGGCGCCCGTCTGTTGAGCGCCGGACAAATTGGAATGATTCGGCAATGGGTCAACGAAGGCGGAATTGAAGGCAACGTTTCGGACCTCCCGCTTTTGCCAAAATGGAGTGAGAATTGGCAACTGGGAGAACCCGACCTGGTGGTGAACGGGACGCGCGCGATCCCGAACCCGGCTTTAGCGGCCTTCATACGCCTTCAAGCGCCGAAGCGCCCGCCGGTCACTTCTTGAGCTGGCAGCCGGGCAAGAGAGCTTCCCAGATGCCGAATGGTTTATCGTGGCCGCTGGAAACCAACACAGAGCTTGTCTTGCAATTGCACTTGCAGCCGACGGGAAAACCGGAACAGATTCAATCTTCCGTCGGATTTTATTTCACGGATGAACTTCCCACGAATACGCCGGCCAAGATCTGGCTCCTTTCGTACGACATCGATATTCCCGCGGACAAGGCCAATTACGTCTTGAAAGATTCGTATGTTTTGCCGGCGGATGTCCAGGTGCTCGGAGTGCTGCCGCACACGCACTATCTTGGAAGGGAGCTGCAAAGTTATGCCGTTTTGCCCGACGGCACGCGACAATGGCTGTTGCGCATAAAGCAATGGGACTTCAACTGGCAGGGCGACTATCGTTATGTCAAACCGGTTTTCCTCCCCAAGGGAGCGACAATCCAAATGGAGTTCACCTACGACAATTCGAAAAACAATATTCACAATCCGCATCAACCGCCGCAACGAGTCCGTTACGGCCTCCAATCCACTGATGAGATGGGCGAATTGTGGCTCCAAATTCTCCCCGGGAACACAAATGATCTGGCGCTGATTTCGCGAGATTACAACGAGCGGCTTTTCCGCGATGGCATCGCCTACAACGAGTATCTGCTGCGGATCAATCCCCGGGATGCTGCTGCTCAGACTGAACTTGGCCGCCTGAAACTGTTTCACCGGCAATATGCCGATGGCGTCCGGTGGTGGACTCCCGAACTCTACCGGTCTGGTGATGCCGCCGGAGGTGTCGACGGGAGTGATCAAACATGCGTGGAAGTTCATGGCCCGCAACACCATGTTCGGACCCGAGTGCTCG
>JBDTOW010000329.1:0-5517 GCA_039933075.1 Verrucomicrobiota bacterium
AGGAAGGCCCAGAGGTGGTCTTCGGCGATGAAATGCTCGGTGTCCGTGATGTCGGACTGTTCGAGCACGCCATACTTGTGCTCGCCGGTGAGGTAATCCGCGATGTGCTGCTGAAACGTCAGCTCCGGAGCTTTCTTCCGTTTCGGCATGGCTTCATTCCTCCGGCATCAGCACCGGAATGACCTTGTTGCCGTGACGGCGGTAAATGCGAAAATCCGCGTCGAAGGTGAAGACCTGACAGTCGCGATGCAGTTCACTCAAGCGAACCAGCGTGGCGTCGGCCAGCGACATGGGGATGTTGCGGTAACGAGCCATGAGTTCGCGCAGAGACGTCTGCTCACCTTCAAAGTGGATGCCAACCTTGATCGCCCCCTGCCCGGCCAACGCGAACAGTTCGTCGGCATCGCAGCCCACGGCGCAGCAGATACAACGCCTCGGTCAGCACCGGCTCGCTGGTGAGGAGCGGCGCGGGAAGGCGCTGGATCGTTTCGCGCGCCCAAGTGTGCCATTCGTCATTTGGATTGAGCAGTGCGGTCAACGGCCCGGCATCAATCAGCGCGGCGGGCATCACTCACCGAAACCTTTCATGTATTTCGGATTGGTGGCCAGATCGAGCGGCAACTTCCGGTTGCGTGCCCAGGCCTTCTTCAAGACGGGCAGCGCCAGATCGTAAACCGATTCCCCGGGCGGCAGCTTGGGCAAGTTCGCCAGAGAAGGCTTGTCAGGGAGTTGCTTTTCCAGACATTCCCGCACGAGCGAGGACTTCGTGGTCCGGCGTGCCCGGCTTTCCTTTTCCAGCCTGGTTAGCAGATGCTCCCGCAGTTTGAGTGAAATCGTCGCCATGCGCTGAGGGTAATACGCGCAGCCCCGCTGGGCAATACCGGATTCAAGGCGAAATCCGCCGCTGGCCGGTGACGCACTCGTGAATCAGCGACTTGCGGTAATTAGTGAGCGTGGCGATTTGGGTTTCGATGCCCTTGCGAGTCTTATTCTGTTTGAGGCCCTGCTGGTCAATCTCGCTCACCGTGTCGCGTTGAACCTTCAGCGTTGGCAAAGGAATCGAAATGAAACCCAGATCCTTATGACTCAAACCTTGGCGCGATGCTCCAGTGAAAGACGAAAGAATCTGCCCTTGTCCCATCGGCGAGGATAGAAATGAGGCGAGGAAGCGGTGGTCCAACTGATGGTTGACGCGAATAATGCAGACATGCTGGTTGATGTTTCCCTCGCCGAAATCATCCGGAACAAAAGTGCAGCGGCCTATGGACGCACCGGTGATGTTTAGCAACACGTCGCGCGGTTTGAGTTGGCTGCCTGACATCTCTGCGTGAGTCTCTGGTGAGATGAAGGCAACACCATCGAGCCGCAAACCGTCGAAATGGACGTTCTGACTACGGAGCAGCGGAATGCCTGCGTCGAGATAGCCGGCCGCTCCGCCCTCGGGTGTTACTTCGCTGCCAATCTTTAATGCAACATCTTTGACCCGCTCAACCGGCCACTCTCATTGGCAAAAGCATTGTGGAGAGTTGCCTTGTGGATTTCATCGAGAGTATCGAGTTGGCGGCGTTTGGCGGCGACGGCAGCGTCAATGGCGGCGCAACTGGCATCCAGATACGCCGCGATGCGCTGTTGCTCCTGGCGAGTCGGCGGTATTGCAAAAACGACGCTTCCCAATTCTTCAGCGTTTAGGTGTGGCTGGGCCGCGCGAAGAGTCAGCAAAAGAATTTGATCGTCCAAGACGTATTGGCTCAAGAGACCGTAAGCCACGAATTCCGGAGATGCGCGTGTCACGGTCGCAACCATGTCGTATCCGGCGACTGCGCCTTCCAAAGCCGGAGGGACTATTGCCGAATCGCCCGTGTATGCGCCACTGCGGACGACGATAATCTCGCCCGCTTTCAGGTAAGGTTTTCTTTCCGCTGGCAGCTCAGCAGGGTCAACGCGCAGCAGGTTGCCGGTTCGAATCGTTCCCGCGTCCACGTCGGTCGCTCGAATCATTGCCACGCCAGTCGAGAGTTCTGCTGGCCCAGGCCGTAGCGAATGTTTGCAAGAGATTTCAGCCTGCACAGCCTCCATTTGTCCGGCAGAGCTTTTGCCCATGCCGCGCGCGCCTTTGTTTCTTGGATGGAAATCATTGGTTGGCGAGCCCCTCCAACATCTTCTCCGCCTCCTTCTCCAATTTCCAAAACTCGGCCAGCAACGAATCCCAAAGGGATTCCGTCCTCCAGCCCAGGGTTGCGAGGAACGAGCTACCCTGGGAAACCGCGCACAGAAAATCCTGAACCCTGAAGGGGTTCTGGCATCCGCTTCGTGAACGCCAGACCACGCGGAGGCCAGAATCCCGTTGAGGTTCAATCAATCTGGAACGCAGACCATGGGTAGCGCCGCGCGGCGCTGCTGGGCTGAAGGACAGAACGCCGTTGGCGTTCGGAACAGCGACGCGCGGAATCCGCATCGCGCAGGATATTTTCATGGATCGGTGTGAACATGGCTATGCACCGCTCCTTTCCGGCAGGACAGAGCGCACAACGTCGGCAAGCTGTTTGGCGGTCGGCAGTTTCCCTTTCAGATTCGCCGGCAATGTCGTTTGCAATTCATACACCGCCACGCCGATGGGATTGCGCTTGGCGCGCAGGGCGTATTCCACCTCCACGTCGTCCTTCTCCGCGCAGAGGATGATGCCGATGGAAGGGCGGTCGTCCGGAGCGCGTTCCTTGTCGTTGAGCAAATTCAAATAGAAATCCATCTTGCCCGCAAACTCCGGCTCGAACGGGCCGACCTTGAGATCGAACGCGACCAACGCCCGGAGGAAGCGGTGATAAAAAAGCAGGTCAATGAAATACTCCTTCTTGCCGAGCGCGAGCCGGTGCTGCCGCCCGACGAAGCAAAAGCCGTAACCGAGTTCGAGGATGAAGTCGCGCAGCCGTTCGATGAGGCGGTCTTCGAGTTCACGTTCCTTGACCGCGCGGCGGATGCCGAGGAACTCGAGGTTGTAGGAGCTTTTGAGCATCTCGTCGGCCTGCTCGGCCAGGTGCTCCGGCAGGGCGATGGGGAAGTTGTGGGATTTCTTCTCCACGACCGCCCGCTCATAAGCGCCGGCCTTGATCTGGTTGAGCAGCACATTGCGCGTCCAGCCGAAGCGGGCGGTGGCGTAGAGATACCAGAGTCGGGCGGCGGGTTCGGTGAGCTTGTTTAGAATCAGCAGGTTTTGTCCCCAGGGAATTTCTGCGATAAGCTGTTGCAGAAATGAAACCATCTGGGCGTCGTTCATTTTGGCTACAGGTTGTGGCCATTTCTTGCCTGCGGTCAATTCTGCGACAGGTTGTCGCAGAATTCGGCCTGGCACGCTTCGGGCGATTTTTGGAACAGGCTGTTCCAGAAATTCTGACGCTGTGTAGGTTTCGTAGAGCCGTCGCATATCCCACACGTTGCGCGGTGAAAATCCTTTCATCTGAGGAAACGCCCTCCTCAAATCTGCCGCAACCATCTCGACGACCGAATCCCCCCAACCGAGAATCCGCTGCTTCTCCATGATCCCGCGTCCGATGTCCCAATAGAGCAGGATGCCGTCGCGGTTGACCGCCCGCGCCGCCGAGATGCGGGCCGAGAGCACCCGTGCCTTCAGTTCCTCGATGAACCGCCGGTATTCGGGCGAGGCGATGACCGAATCGTTCATGATTTTCATTGTGCCAGTCCCTCCAGCATCTTTTCCGCCTGCTTCTCCAGCTTCCAGAACTCGGCCAGCAACTCTTTGGCGGGCGTGGGCGGTTGGTAGCGGTAGAAGTATTTGTTGGGCAGGATTTCGTAGCCGAGTTGGGGGCTGTCCTCCCAGCGGATGATGGGCTTGGCGATTTCCCGTTTCAGGAACGCCTCGATGTCCTCGCCCAAGGGAATGTATTCGTCGTCCTGGACGTAGTGCCGGTGCGTCCATTCCACCGAAAGGATTTCGTCCACGTCAGCGAACGCGGCTTTGAATTTCTTGGCGGCGTTGTCTTTGGCGGCGAGGGCGAGTTCGACCGTCGCTTCCTTCCCGCCCTTCTTCACGCGGGCGCGGAACGTGAGGTCGGCGAGTGGCTCGTTCCGATCCGTAGCAGCCGACGTGAGGAGGCTCTGATCTTTCCGACCCGAAGAAGAGTGAGCCTCGTTACCCCGGCTGCTACGAGGTTCACGGGTGTAGAACTCCAATTCCTTCGCCACGGTGGCGGCGGTGAAGGATTTTTCGTAAGGCTCGGTGATGACGGCGGGCTGGTCGTTTTCATCGGTCTGCCAGAACACGACGGAAACTTTGTGGTAGGCGAAATCCTCATGCCGGAAAATTTTCACCTGCTCATCGGCGTAGTTCTTGCCCCAGCCATCGAAGTAGCGCTCTTCAATCCACGCCCGGTGGGCGTCGGTGATGCGATTGCGTTTGTTGCCAAACGATTTCGGCTCTTTCTCGAACTGCTGCCGGGCGTCAATGAGTATCACGCGCCCGCGATGGCTGGCCGGCTTGTCGTTCCGCAGAATCCAGATGTAGGTGAAGATGCCGGTATTGTAGAACATCTGGTCGGGGAGCATGACGATGGCGTCGAGCCAGTCGTTTTCCAGAATCCAGCGGCGGATTTCGCTCTCGCCCGAGCCGCAGTCGCCGTTGGAGAGGGGCGAGCCGTTGAAGATGATGGCGATGCGGCTGCCGCCGTCGTCCGGCGGGATCATCTTGGCGAGCATGTTTGCAGGAACAGGAGCGCGCGCGCCGTCGTTCGAGCGCGGCATGCAGGCCCGGTACCGGGTGGTCTCCAGCTTGCGTGCCTCGGCCTCGTAGCCGTCCTTGCCGCCCCAGGTGACGCCGAAGGGCGGATTGCTCAACATGCGATTGAAGCGGAATCTGGCTTCCGGCAACTGGTCGCCCGGCTCTTTGCCGTTCGGTTCGTGCGGGATGAGGGAATTGCCGAGAAAGACTTTGGCCTGCTTGTCATCCTTTATGAGCAAGTCGGCCTGACAGACGGCGTAGTTGGTGGGGGACAATTCCTGGCCGTGGACGGTGAGGAACTTTTCGACGCGCTCCCTCTCTGCGGGGGTGGCGGCGCGGTCGAGAAGGTGTTCCTGGCTGACGGACAACATGCCGCCCGTGCCGGCGGCGGGATCGTAGATGGAGAAATGCATTTCCGGGATGGGGATTTCCAGCAACTCGACCATGAGGCGGATGACTTCGCGCGGGGTGAAGTGCTCCCCGGCCTCCTCGCCGCTTTGTTCCGAGAAGCGCCGCAGCAACTCCTCGTAGATGTAGCCCATCTCCAGCCCCGAGAGCTGATCGGGGCCGAGGGCGAGTTCCTTGTATTGGTTGAGGATCGGGGCCAGCCGGTTGTTCTTCACCATCTGGCCGATGACGTTGCGGTAATTGAAGTGCTCGATGATGTCGTCAACGTTCTTCGAGAATCCGTTGATGTAAGCGCGGAAGTTATCCTCCAGCAGCGCGTGGTCTTCCTCATAGACCTTGCGCAGCGTCCAATCGGTCTTATTCGAGAACGGGTTCTGCTT
>JBDTOW010000330.1:0-5511 GCA_039933075.1 Verrucomicrobiota bacterium
ATTTTCACCATCTTAATTCACCCTTAAATATGTCTAGACAATGGGGAGCACCTCAATCTGTGCTTGCCCGCCGTGAGTCCGTGAAACTGGAATGGCACAGC
Source organism: Verrucomicrobiota bacterium (assembly GCA_039933075.1). Classification (GTDB taxonomy): domain Bacteria; phylum Verrucomicrobiota; class Verrucomicrobiia; order Limisphaerales; family JACPZS01; genus JBDTOW01. The sequence continues at coordinate 102 of JBDTOW010000330.1, forward strand.
CTTGGTAATCATCAGCCCGTAGGTGTCTTGAACATACTACTCGTTGCGGAGACGCCGGCAATGACTTTTCAGCCGGCTTCATTGCTGTTTCTCCAAACCTCAACAACATGGTAAGGACCCGCCTCGCAACCGCCGAGTGAAAATTCGCGAGCAAGTTCAACCGCCTCAGACTCCGTATCGACAAGACAATAGCGGCTGACTATCACGCGCCCAGCCAAGTAATTGCATGAAAGCGGGGAGCACTCAAAGTTCGAACCGCAGCTCCTGCTGACCGCGTCGTAGCCGAGCCGGACAAAAGAGCGCGGCAGAGGCTCGACATTCAGCGGCGGGATCTCGAATGGCTCTTGCTTTCCTTCCACAAAGCGGGTGGAAAACAAACAGTAGGCATAAAGATCGAATTCCTGACGAGCATTCTCTGGCACAACGCTCCACGCACTCGCCGGTGTGTCGTAGACCGACATGTCGTTGTGACGCCAATGATTGACCCAACCATCCGGGCCTTTGGAAATGCAATCGCTCACACTGCAAATCTCCTCCACGCCCGCAGTTTTGAGCCAGTCGGGACGTTTCACAGTCCGCTTCGGAAAGTAACCAATGAGGATTGGAGTCACAATATCCGCTGCATTACAGATTACTGACGAGAAACGACCGAACGCAAAAGTCACCGACTCGACGAAATCCTGTTCGGCCTCATCGAGAGTGATTAACGTCCTCTTCCGAGCCTTCAATGGTTACCGTGAAGTGACCATCTTCACCAAATTCGAATGGGCCGAACTCCTCGTCACCCACGTAGATCGTCAGCTCATGGTTATCAGGGTAATCTTCTGATGTCTCGAAATCGGCGTAGCCATCATCGTCGGTCGTCTCGGGCTCCAACCACCCCCCTTCTTCCATCCCCAAAAGCTCTCCGGGAACAACGTGTATCTTGACCCGTGCTCCCTCAACGGGTTTCTTTTCCGTGGTCAAAACTCGAACCTTTATCTCTCGTGACATAGTGCAAAAGCGAACGCCGTCAAACGAACAGAGGTGAGCCAATGATGCGGCGTTGTCCCAAGGCCACATAATCGGCACGCGGAACCGACATCGCACGCCCGACTGCCAGCCGAATCGTAAACGGCTCAAATGGCTGCCGACGCAACGCCGCTCGGATGCATTGAATATCCATGACTTTGAAGACGCTAGACGCTGCTTGAAGGATTGGCAAGCGTCCGAGATGGCAGCAACGCCGACGGTGAGCGACTGTCCGGAGGGACAGTGGAGCGCAGCAGGCGCCCTCTAATTGCCGCCCGGCGTTGGGCGGAGAAGCACAGCAGCGCCGGTGGATTCGTAATCTTAATCTTACTCCCAGAAGGCCCGAAAAGAGTAAGAGTGAGGGGGCGTTCGCCTCAAATTGAAAGCAATCTGGAACCAGAAGCTACTTCGGATCTTCCTTAAAGTCGTCCTTCTCCGGCGCATCCGGCTCCGCCTTTTTCTCGGCTGCTTCGTCCTTCTTTGTCTCCGCCTTTTTATCAGCGAACAGATCCTTGCGTTCTTTCAAGAGGGGATCGACCGTCCACTTCGAAACAAGATAGGTCCACTTCTCAAAAGCCTTCTCCTTATCCAGCTTCTCCTTAAGCTTCTCAACCTTGTCCTTGAATTCCTTTTCGAGCTTTTCCTTGTCCTCCGGTTTTTCGTCCTTGCCAGGAGGGCGTTCTTTGGGGAGGTCTGCCGTGACCGCCATGGCCATGTAGAAATTATCCTCACCGGTCTTTTTCCCGATCTTGACCGTATAAACAAAGTTATCGAATGTCTCGAGGCTCGCGACCACCGGTTTGTCCATTCCCGTCTCTTCGGGCTTTGCCTCCGGGGAAGCCAAATCGTTGAAACTCGGCGATGACAAGGCGTAACTCACACTCGAACTTTTTCCCTTGTCGAGTTCTTCGCCTTCTTTTTTGTCGGCCAGCGACCAGTCGCCCGTCTCCGTTTCCCGCGTGAGTTTCCAATTGTTCGTGTCGATGGGGGACGCGATGGAGATGGCGCGCAGCTTCTCGATCTTGAAGAAATCCTTGTTCAACCAGTTGTCCGGTTTAGGTTCCACATTGGCCAGAGCATCCGAAACCAGCGCGACTTTTTGTGCGCCATCCATAACCATCATGTAGCGTCCCACGGGATAACCACCGCCGCCCATCGGCGAACTCTCGGGTGATTCTCGAAGGTATTTCTTGCCTAACAATAGCGATTTGATGGCCTTGCCGCTCTTGTCTTTAAACTCAACCAACGTGCCCGAATTGGTCCCCTGCCCCGGCTTGGTCAACTCCAGGCGCGCGAATTGACTCGCTCCGACTTGCGGGCTTTGCACCGTTTTCAAGTTCGCGGCTTTGCGGACGAATTCGCTGATTTCCGAAAAATTCGCTGGATAATTAAAGCGCTCGCGGACCTTCCAGAGGTCGTCCTCCTTAACCAGGTTCAGCTCGTTGGTTCCTTGCTTAATCACCACTTGAGCCACGTCGTTGATCGGAAAATCACCCAGGAGCTTTTTCCCGGGCGTCTGGTCCGACGTTTTGTACGACGCTTCGCCGCTTCTGTACAGATAAAAACCGAGGCCGCCCGCCACAAGTCCAATCACCAACAGGATCAAAAGTTGTTTTCGATTCATTTTGCCGCCGTCTGTTTTCGCTTAAAAAGAGCCAGAGAAATCCCGGAAATCGTCACGAGCAAAGGCATGGCCGCTATATTCACCCATTTCAGCCGTGTCTCCAGCGACTCGATTTCCCGGTTCAGATCTCGCCGGACCTTTTTCAGCTCTTTTTTCACTTCCGCCTCTTTCTTCTGGAAGTTTTTCACTTCCTCCTGCTGTTGCGGCGAGAGGATGAAACGCTGCCCGCTCTCTTTGTTCTTCTGCAGGTCGTTGAGCCGGGTCTGAGTTTCCTGCAAGCTTTTCTCCAGCTCTTTGAGTTTTCCGCGATAGCCCTCTTCGGCTTGAGCCTGCATGCGTTTGACCACTGTAAACGGCCGGTTCATCGTGGCGCGGCCGCGCACCGCAATCAAGTTGCTGTCACCCGACAGTTGCTCGACGCCATTCTGCAAGAAAGGCAAGTTGGAATTCATCAGATTGACGATTTTTTGCCCGAAAAAATTCGCGACCTGCACCGAGAATTGGTCGTAGAGCATGTCGGCGTCACCCACGAGGATCACCGCCCCATCGGTCGTCGATGCCTTAAGCGAGTCACCCGGAGACTCCTTCTCCTTCTCATCCTTCTTCTCGTCGTTCGCTTTGGCGGTATCCTTGGGTTTCCCATCGGGGAACGCTGTCTTGAATTTTCCGGTCAGGCGGATCGCCAACGGATACTCCTTGGCCGACGCGGTAAAGTCTTTGGAAATCTGTTCTCCCGAAAACTGCGCCATAAACTTCTCGACCAATTGAGAATCTTTGGTTGTCTTCAGCAAAACCGTTTCCTTCAATCCTTCCGCAGCCGTGCCAGTAAAGACACCAGCAAACGGCAACAACAGGCGATCAATCTGGCTGGTGACGACATCGTTGGTGTTGACCCCTTCGCCGGTGAGCGACAAAACTGCCGGTGCTTCCTCAGGTCGGTTCCCCCGATTTATGCGGGTAACGAAATTCATGTCGGCAACGACCTTGTTGATGTCAAATTCAATTCCCCATGCTTTGAGCAATTTGTCCATCGTCGCCCCACCCGAAGCCGCGGCCTGGAGTGGATTCATTTGCGGGCTGTTTTGCGTGTCGACGATCGAAAGCGGATCCAAAAAAGCCACCAACTTGCCACCGCGCAGGACGAACTGGTCGATCGCGTACTGCGCCTTGTCCGAAATCCCTTTGGGATAGATGACCAAAAGCACCTTGATATCATCATCAATTTTGTCGAGCTCCATCTGGAGCTGTTTGACGTCGAAATCGCGTTTCAGTTCGCTGATGAGGACCCACGGCTCCGAGCGCCCTGCGCGGCCCATCTGCATCATCATCGGATTGAATTCTCCAAAAATTTGCAGTGAGCTCATGACTCCGATGACCGGTTTCGTGGGGGTGACTACGCGGGAGATCGCTCGAGAGATATCGTATTCGAGCAGCTTCTCGCGATCTTCGGCCAGGGCGGGAATCGCCACTTTGCTGTCCAAACAACTGACTGCCAGTCCGAAATAAATCTTATCACCGGTGCTGACCAACTGTCCTTCAACCCCGTCCAGGTTTGCTGATTCCTCAGCCTCCGAATCCGGCTCCGGATTAAATTTCTTGACCTCGATTTTCCCTTTGGCCGCTTGACGGTATTCCCCTAATAAATCCTCGACCCGCTGCGCATAATTCTTCAAGCGAGGGGGCATCGCGACGTCGTTTTTGGTGTAGTAAAAGCGGATTTCCACCGGCGTATCCAGCTTGGCCAGGATCTTTTTGGTGCCGTCCGAAAGCGTATACATCTTGTCTGCTGTCAAATCCACGCGCGCCTTGACAACGCTTGAGATCACATTGATGGCAATCACGACTACGAACATGATGACAATACCGACCGTCGAGTAGAGATAAGTCTGAAGTTGTTTTTGGTTAGTCATTGCGCTCTTCAAAAATCGTTGTTGAAAATCATGGCCGATTTATCCGGATCGATGCGACCGCAGGATCACACTGGTTGTAAACAGCGAAAACAGAATGATCGACAGGAAAAAAACAATATCCGGGGAGTAAAGAACTCCACGGTGAAAACTTTCGAAATGCGGCATTACACTGAAACCGGAGACTACATCGATCAACCACGACGGGGCCCAGCGCACCAGCAGGTTCGTGACTGGCGGCCAGCCTGCCAGGATAAGAAAAAGGCAAATAACCACTGAGACAATGAAACTGACGACCTGATTGCGGGTCATGGCTGAGGTCATGCAACTGATCGCGAGATACCCCCCCGCCAGGAGCAGGCTGCCGACGTAGCCACAAAAGATCGGCCCCATGTCAGGATGCCCCAGGTACTTCACCGTGGCCACCACCGGAAAGGTCAGGAACAAGGCAAGACCCAGAAAAATCCAGGAGGCCAGGAATTTTCCGACGATAGCCTGCCACGCGGTGATTGGCATCGTTAAGAGAAGCTCGATGGTTCCCAACCTCCGCTCTTCCGACCATAACCGCATCCCGACGGCTGGCACCAGGAACAGGTAAATCCAAGGGTGCCACAGAAAGAACGAGATCAAGTTTGCTTCTCCTCGCTCGAAAAATCCGCCCGCCATGAACGTGAAAAAACCAACCATGAGCAGGAAGATAACGATGAATACATAAGGCACCGGCGAGGCGAAGTAGCCGGCCAATTCCCTTTTGGCGATCGTTTTTATGTGGGCCAGCGAGTCGTTCATTGCCGTGCCTCCCGGGTCGTGTCTGGCAGCGTGATGCTCCGGAATACCTCATCCAGACGTCCTTCTTCGGTGTGGAGCT
>JBDTOW010000331.1:0-5496 GCA_039933075.1 Verrucomicrobiota bacterium
GCCACCGCCGAGCGCCCGTCGGCGATGCGCGGCTCGTCGCTGACCGGTTCGGGGCCGAGCACGTCGCGCAGCTTGCCGTCGAGCTTGCCCGAACGAATGGCGGCGATCATCAACCGGTGCTGGTTGTCCATCCGGCTGGCGATGGCCTCGTTGCCGCGGCCTTCCTGCAGCAGGTCGGAGTAGGTGGCGCGCTTGGCCGCCATCACCTGGCCGCCAAAGTAGACGACGCTCTCGATGAAGGGGTTGTTGACCCCCTTGTCCTCCGTCTGCACATGGAACACGCGTTCCTTGTAGCGATCCATCATGCGTTGCCTGGCTTGCTCCGGATCGAAGTTCCCTCTTCCCTGACGTTGCGGTGGTTGGTCTTGCGCTATAAGATTACCGGTGCCCAAACTCAGTGTGAGGGCGGCGCCGGCCAGTAATAACATTTGGTTCAGTTTATTCATATTCTTTCTAACTTTAGTTGCGATTACGTTGAGAATTACAGAGGCGCACAGCCGCGACCCTGTTTATCTATAGCGCTGAACATAGGCAGATGACGTGCCAACACCATAAACCCGCCATTAGTCATGGCGCCGCGACAAGTCGCGCAAAAACTGCGCACTTGAAGATTAGAATGCGCGCAGATTCTGCGCAATGCACGAATCTAGCTAACATGAGAATGGCAAGGATCCAGCTTTTAGCATTTCTGATATATGAATTCCGAGGACGCTATCCAGCATGGAACAAATTTTCTATCCGTCGCCGCACTTGCCTTCCAAATGGCTTTATGTGCTCTTGCCTATTTGGCGCTAGGCGGAATCCTCTGGGTCGGCGAAAAGATCAAGGCTGCGTCTCAAAAGGTCAATCTAAGGTGCCTTCGATTCCTGTATTCTTGGACTACTCATTACGGATCTCTCAACAAGTTTCAAGGGCAACAAAGCAAAGTGGCCCGCAAACACTTCGGGTCGCCCGTTAGAAACCCGGCGGCTTAACTTCTTGGTTTCCCGGAGGAAGACACTGAGCTGAGTATCAGTTGGACTCGCCGGAGGGCGCAGGCGGGAGGATAAACCAATGAAAAACCGCACCTGCCGCGCCGCCTTGACAATAATTATGCTGGCTCAGACAGCCCTCTGGAGCTCGCACAATCGACTTACGAACCTTACGCCTTTACCACCTTGCCGGAAACGCCGGTTATGGGAGCACGGACGGAATTGGAAGCGCTGCGCGGTTTAATTTTCCTTCAGGCGTGGCGGTGGACAACGCCGGCACCGTCTATGTGGCCGACACTTACAACCACACGATCCGGAACAGCGCGTCTCCCAATCGCTTTTACCGCTCCCATCTGCCGTAGGCGGCGGGTTGTTGCCAGGTTGGGATCGTTCAGTTTGAATCCCCGATCACGGAATCTGCTTTGCCCGATAAAACTTCCGTGGTTGATTGGTCGAGTTCGAATCGACAAAAGTTGTAGTTGCGCTCGTGACGGGGAAGTTGGTCAAAGTAACCCAATCCAATAGATTGGTTGAAGCTTGAAGGCCGTAGCCCATGCCGGGTAGTCCGTCAAAGGCCAAACGGCATCCGGAAAAGGTTGAGAGTTTGATTGACTGAAACCGAGGCAGGTCTGATGGCTGTACAGTTTGACCATAAAGCGCACCAATTTCGGCATCATTTAAGGCTCGATTATAAAAATTGATTTCATCGATCGAACCTTTGAAAAACCCTCGGAACGATGCGCCATTATTTGTTGTTGCGGCGCCGATGAATAATTTGCTCGCCGCGGTGTTCAGAACTCCAATGTTCGTGCTTTGGGAATTGGCGTTAACAAACGCCCGAAGAAAAGGCGGGTCATGACTGATCGCTACAAATGACCATTTGCCCAGTGGGATTTCCAACTTTGACGTATAGTCTTGACACCCACCCCAAAAGGATAAGCCATTAGTGACATACCCTACTCCGAAAATGCGTCCAAAGCACTCGCCATTGCCCTGCTGCACCATCGCCAAGCTTCCGCTGGCAGCCTCGGGCTTCACCCAAGCGGTTATTGTCCGCGCCGCGTTGCCCAAAGGAAGAGATTTAGGAGCCAGCACGACAATGTAATGATTCGTGCCGTCAAAATGGAATGCCGAACCGTTTACGCCAAAACGATCTTGTGTCAACGTCGCTCCGACGACAATGGCGTCGTTTCCGTTTCCGCTGTTGTCGCGTGAGTTCCCATCGAATGAATAAGCGGCGACGAGGCCATCAGGTGATGGAGCCGAATTTGCCATCAAAGCCGATAAACAGAAAAAGAAACAAAGGCTGACCGGGCTTCCACGAGACCTGATTCTTGTAGTCATATTCACGTAATAGTCCTGCACCACCGACTAATCTCACCATCGGCACTTCTTGGGATGGGGTTGAATCAGCAAAAACACTTGCACGTAGAAAGGCATGCCGGGTCCCCGGGCGCGCATTGCTCGTCGGGATCGTAGCGGGTGATCCAGAGCGTTTGCTCGATGAAAGCCGCCCGGGCGTAGTCGGCTTGTTTCAGCAGCGGATTCGAAAACTGCCGTTAGAGACTTTAGCGAAAATTTGGAATCAAATTAGATGGGTGTTCTCGGCGTTTGCCGAGAGCTTCATCTGGGACGATGAGCGACCTCAATTAGAAGTGTCTTAATTAGAAGTTGCAGACATCGTTTTTGCTCTTATGCTGCTTATCACATGAAATTACGGGCGTGGAAAGTCCTCAGCTCGGCGATGCTGACGTTGCCGTTAATCGGCGGTTTCGGCTGTAGTGGAATCAACGCATCGCATAGTGTTTCGCCGATGGACTTCCTGTTGCCGGGCGCGGGACATTTTCTCCACATGCAGAATAGCCCTCCGCCCAAAACTCCGGGCACCAAGGACCTGCTGTTGGCCAGCGAGCGGGCCCCGAGGCTCGCACTCGCCCGCTAGTTTCTCATGGGCTTCCCCGTCGGGTTGTCGGGCAAAATCGCCGGTCACATTAAGAAGTTGGCGGAGAGAGAGGGATTCGAACCCACGTTACCTTTCGGTAAACACGCTTTCCAGGCGTGCGCTTTAAACCACTCAGCCATCTCTCCGAGCGCGACGGTCGCACTTTGGATGAGGCGCGGGTCGTAGGCAACGATTTTTCTGGCCGTCGATTCGACTACGTGCCGCCGGAGGTCCAGCGCCCGCCCGCCCGCAAAACTTTCGCTGGTTGTTTGAGGCGCCGGCATTCCACCATGAATTCATCCGGAGCAGCGGTGTTGAATTCAAACATCTCGTAATGGCAGGGAATCACGAGCTTCGCGCCGATTTCCCTGCCCAGTGTGGCCGCCTCGCGACCATCCAAATTCCCGGCGACGCGTCGTTCGGGCGCGCGGCCATTAATCGGCAAGACCGCCACGTCCACGTCCCATTTCCGCAGCCGGTCCACCATGCCGTCATACAAGACCGTGTCACCGCTGTGATAAATCGTCCAAGGACCAAACTGAATCACATAGCCGAGAAACCGGCACCGCCCCGCTTCGTCTCGCTCAACCTTCTCATGAGCGGCCGCGATTCCGGTGATGCGAAAGCTTTCCGCGTGAACCGTAATGCCATCATCCACGCCAATCGGTTTTGCTGGATCGATTTCGAGCCGTTCGGCGACGAATTGTCGATTTGCCTCGGGTATGACGAGCTGAAGCGAAGGACTCTTCTCCAATAGCGGCTTGAGTGTTTCGGCGTCGAGATGGTCGGTGTGATTGTGGCTGGAAGTGACGACGTCGATGAAATCGAGCCGCTCCGGCGCGACGACTCGTTCGGTCATTCGGACATGCGGTTTGTCGGTAGTTGCATACTTCCTCGTGAGCGAATCGGAGAGATAAGGGTCGAGCAGAAGAAAACGCCCTTGCCAATGCACAAGGAAACCGCTTTGACCGAGCCACCATAGATCAAAATGCTCCGACTCCTGGCGCGCGGTCGAGACGTCGGCGAGGAAATCGCCGTTCTGGAGGGCAGGTTTAATCACTTGATACCAAGTTCCTTTCGCACCTGTTTCACGCCGGCCACCATATTTCGCAGTTTCTGCTTCGCCGCCCAGCGAGCGGTTTGGCTCAGGCCGCAATCTGGCGCAAAAGACAAACGCTCCGCCTGCGCGTGACGCAGACAGAGCCGGACACGATTAACGACGTCCTCGGCCGTTTCGATATAGTAGCTTTTCACGTCGATGATGCCGACTGAGACGTCTTTCTTTGCAGCGATGGTGGCGATCAGATCGATCTCGGCGAATTCGCGACTTGCCATCTCCACGTGAATCTCATCCGCGTTCAGGTCGAGAAACGCGGGGAACATCGGCGCGTATCGCCGCAAACCGACCGCTCGACCTTTGTAGTTGCCGAAGCACAAATGCGTGGAGAGATGGCATTGACCAACGACCGGTTCGACCGTGCGATTGAAAATATCGACGAACCGCTTCGGATCCTCCCGATGGGCGTAACAGCTCATCGACGGTTCGTCGACGGTGATCTCTGTGCAACCAGCCCGCACGAGGGCTTCGAGTTCGGAGCGGACGATGGGAAGCAGCGCTTCCGTGAGCGCGTAGCGATCTTTGTATTCTTGATTTGGCATGAGCCGTCCGCTGAGCGTGTATGGGCCGGGCACGCTGGTTTTGAGCGTGAACGCCTGTTCCGCATGGCGTGTTCGATAAATGTCCGCGAGCCGTTGAAGCCGTTTGAATTCCTCGACGGCGCCCAGACCGCGCGGCGCGCCGAGTTTTCCGACGACGGTGTGTTTGCCGCGCTGGTCGTGCGCGGGCGGTCCGAACCGACGCGGCGGTTCCGTTTCCAACTCGATCCCTTCAAGAAACGCGTAGAACGAGAGGTTGAAATCGAGGCGAGTTTGCTCGCCGTCAGTAACCACGTCCAGGCCCGCTGCGATTTGATCGTGAAGCGCCGCAATGACAGCGTCATCCTGCAGCTCGGCGCGGTCTGACCCGCCGAATTTGTCAAGATGCTGGCAGGCGAATTCGAGCCAGCTCGGAAACGGGTAGCTGCCGATGACGGAAGTACGCAAAGGAGAGGATTTCATAAAAATGAAGGACTACGCCTGCTCATTCCCTGCCTTGATGCCTTCCAACTCCTCCCACCGAGCATAGAGGCGCGTGAGGTTTTCCTTGGCGGCAGCGAATTCCGCAACGATTTGGTCGGTTTGCGCGCCGTGCGTGCGGTGAAAGTCCGGCGTGGACAATATTGGTTACTGCGTCATGGAGTTGCGCTTCCATGCGGTCAAGTTCTCGTGCTTCTTTCCAGGTAAGCTTGCGCGGGCGCGACGGCTTAATAGCAGCGTCTCGCGAGGGCAAGGCTGCCTTCCTGGGAGCGGGGTCACCGGCGCGCTCGCGAGTCGCCGCTACCAAAGGGCGCTGCTTTTTCTCCAGATAATAATCGTAGTTGCCGACGCTGTGGACAATTTTCCCGTCGCCCTCGAAGGCCAGGATGCCGGTGCAAACGCGGTTCAAAAAATAGCGGTCGTGGCTTACCACCAGCACCACGCCGG
>JBDTOW010000332.1:0-5476 GCA_039933075.1 Verrucomicrobiota bacterium
ACAGTTGGCGTCACTGGCATAAGTGATAGATGCGTCTAGCCTCGGACTATGTCAAGGGAGAGCGAAGAACGCGCTCAACTTTACAAAGTGAGAACTGACTCTTGCATGACTCTTGCACGCTCAACTTTACAAAGTGAGAACTGGCTCTTGCATGACACTTGCACTATTTGGCGGAGTCTCTCTTGTCCTCGAGTTTTTGGAGCAGAGCGTGTTGCTCCGGGGTAGTGAGGTAAGGCAACAAATCCGCGGAATCCTTTGGCTCTTGTCCATTGTTTGCCTCGGCATAGGCCTTCAATGCGGGCGCGAGCGTTGCGGCCCCATTCCGGCTTTCGTAGGTTGTGCTGCCAAAGCCATTCACCCCTAAAGCCCATTGTGTGTCATATTCCTCGTCCACCGGGTTTTTCACCGTGATGATCCAGTCTTTTCCAACACCGATGTTTGACACGGTCTCCGCCGGGACGATGGCGTAACGTTGCAACAGCGCGTCGTCCGGAGCAGACTCGAAATAGGGTTTGAGCTGCGACAGATCGCTTGGGAATTGTCCATTGCTCGCTTTGACGTACTGTCCCAGGGCCGATTGCATGGAAATGATAAACTGGTTCTCGCCCGCATGGCGCAAAGCAGCAAAGGCTCGGCACAGGACGGGACGAACACCATTCCATTCGGTTGCAGTCGCGAAAGCGGGGTCGAAGTGGTCCATAAATTGCCGTTCGTGCGCCTGACGACGACGCTCATCACGCAACTGATTCAACGCGGCAAAGCGCGTGCTGCGGTAAAGCCAACCGAGGATTGATGCATTCTGGTCGAGTGTTCGCGCCAGTGATTTCGCTTTGCGCGCGAGGTCCACGAAAACGCTTTGGGCAACGTCGTGCGCCAGATCGGGCGAAGTCACCTGCCGCAGCGCTGAGGAATAAACCAAATCCGTGTGCCGCACGACGATTTCGCGGAATGCGGCCTCGCTCCCGTGTTCGGCGTATTCGAGGAGCAGTTGTAGGTCGGGCTTGTGCATCTCATCTCTTAAACAACCGCCGACGGTGAAATCCGACAAAGTTTTTGTGAACGACCTCCGTTTACGGAGCAAACGAGGGATTTGTCGGAGGCGTGCAAGTGTCAGTTCTCGCTGTTGACAGTCCTTGAAGTTGATACCATCTTCCGCTCCTGCCGAGCCAACTGCCACTCGAATATCCCGCTGCGGTCTATCACGTCGTCAATCGCGGGGATCGCCGCGAGGAATCTTCCGCGATGATCGTGACCGCGAACGTTTGCTCTCAACTCTCATCGAGGCCTGTGGTGAGCCCGAATGGCAGTCCACGCGTGGCGCGAGACGGCGATGTTTGAAATGGATAGCGCAACGACTGGCGATGGCCAGTTGAACGAATGTGTCCAACCTGCTGCGGGTTGAGCGGGCGAAAACCGCGCTCAACTTAACGAAGTGACACTTGCGGGAATCACTCGCAAGCGGATGGCGGTATTGAGCGCCCAGGTCTCTTTTTGACCAACCCACGCAACAACGGGCTCGAACGGCCCACGAGCGAATGACTACGGATTAAAGTCTTCTACCACACCCGTCAAATTCGTTGAGCTGGACAGGGGTGACACGGACTTCTTGCCGATGCCTCGCTTGGCGAAAGCCTTCTTGACGTCCGGCAAGTCTCCCGGATTCAGCGCCGCCACGGTGGCGAGGATTCCGTCTCGGGCCTGCGTAAACGTCGGTTGACTCGGTGTCTGCTTCAGTCCGCCGATAACGTACTTTAGCATGCGCTTCTCGGCCTCCTCGTGCTTGAGCTTTTTCACAAGGCCGACGAAGACTTCCCACAGCATGGCGCACCAGACCTCGCCTGCGTTGTGGACTTCGTTGTTTGGCCCTCCCGCCGTTGGATTGCGAACCGGACCAGCCGGCAGAACCGTGTTGGCGCTGATATGCTTGAAGGTCAGCGGGTTTTTTTTCATGTCGGCGGAATAGGGATACCGCCGAATCGAGAAGTAATAATTCTCCTTAAATGTTGGTGTCAGATCCGTCCAGCCACCCACGGCGAACGTCCCCTTGGCGAAATCGTCCGCGGCTTGCGAGGTCATACAGACGGCGAAAAAATCACCCCAGCCCTCGCCCATTGCGCTGCCCTGCTGATTGCCCAGGCCCGATGCGTTCCCCACCAGGCGGTTGGTAATGTAGTGTCCCATCTCGTGGAACGTGATCAGTGCCTCGTGGTTGCTCGTCCGCTTCGGCTTGCTGGGCTCCATGCCGACAAAGGTAAACATCTGCATGCGGGGACTGGCCCCGTCCGCCGGAGTGGACATATTGGCATTATCAGTGCCGCTGAAATCCGATCCTTCGGCTAGAATCGGATCGCCCCCCAAGCCTCCCAGCCCGAAATTCTTGTCCTGTGCGTTGCCAGACGCCTCGTCGAATCCGGCTTCGTACCAGCGGTCATGCAGCCAGTTCACATGGAAGAACATTCCCACCAGGCTGTTCTGCAAGTTCTTGGGATCGGTGGAATTCTTCGTGTGATCATAGGTGTAATCGAATACTCCCGGAGCTGTGATCTTTCCTCGTTTGTCCCCCGCACCGAATCCGTCGGGGCTTTTCAGATCGGCGTAAACAATGCAGTTGTTGCCGCTGGTCAGCTTCGCTCCAGCGTCCAACCACGGATGGCCCGCAAGCAGGCTGTCGATCGCGATCAACTTCTCCTTGACCGCTTTGGCCTGAAACCCGTTTGGCACACCCGTCGGATGCGGGCTTCCAGGAGCGGGGCCGTCTTCCGGACGAAACAGGCTGTCTCCGGTATTGTGAACGCGGTACTTGAACGTAGCTGGCGACGACAAATTTTTGCGGAAGAGCACGTCCGGCGTGTCGATCGCATCGACGACATAGCTGAAAGCGGGATAATCATTCACCCACAGTTCGATGTAATAGCCTGGCACGAATTGTTCCTCGCCCAGCGGGAACATGACGTCCTTCAGCCGCACTGGCCGTTCGAATCCGTGGCGTTTGTCCGCTTTGGCGGCTTTAAATTCAAAGTGCTGATACGGATCACTTTCAGTTCTCTGGTCGACTGCTTTGAAATCCTTGGCAGAGTATTCAACGCCCGTCAGGTCCGACGCGGCCTTGGCGATGGCGGCTTCCGGCCGCAGGTGGCCTGCGCGAGATTTTAGTCCCCGGCGCGACGCAGAGGTCCCCGCTCCGGCAAATGCCTGCCCCGTGACGGAGAGCACATTGTTGTTGGCATCGACCGCCGCTTTGAGTTCCCCCTGGAAAACATCGACGCCGTCAATTCGCTGGATGAGGTTCACCGTCGGCAGCCCCTGCCGGCTGACCGAATGGAGTTCCAGCGTGTTAGTGTCCGCGTCGCTCAAATTCCACAAGTCGGCTCGAGAGCGGACAAACTGTTGAACGGCGGCTTCCGGCGACTCCGCCCGAGCCGAGATACTTTTTCCCGCAGTCTTGGGCTGAATGCTCACCGGCATCAGAGTGGCTTCGTCCAGATGGACCGACAAGTCTTGGAAGTCTTTGGTTAAGCGTTCGACTCCCCGATGCGAAGCGCCGACGGCTCTCGTGGCCACCACTCCCCGCGCGGCCCGAACGCTCGGTTCATACAACGCATGAAAATATCCTGGAATTTTTTTGTCGGAAATGGCCATAACTGACAGGAATTTGGCTTGTTGATTTCGTTGACTTAGGGGCAGGCTACGCCTGACATCCGGCCGACGCAATGGCTTTCCCTGTCGATCCTGCTTCCAACAAACAGCGGGCCGCGCCAACTCCTTTACCGATGGCAACAACTCGTTCCTGAGCGACGGATTGTTTTCCGCTTTCAGCACGAAAGACGTGCAAAAAGGTGTCAGTCCCGGCTATTGGTAAATGTGAATTGAGGCCTCTGAATTGTTCCAGGGTTGGATTGAGGAGCGTTTGCGCACTTTTGCGCATAGGGCGCCGGCATCCAATGCCGAACTCCATCGAGGCAGTAATTACCAATAGCCGGGACTGACACCTTTTGGGACTGACACCTTTTTAACACCTTTTCGCGAATTCTTAAAGATTTTCGTCGGAGCCTTTGGTGTGAAGTGATCTGAGTTCGCCGGCTGAGTCACGCGGAGATTGCAAATGGGGCAAGCATCTGTCACGAGCTTCGTCCGTGAATCCGAGGCCAACGCCTCGGTCCTTACGAAATCCTTGGGTCCATCGGATCAGGTGGGATGGTCGAGGTGTTTCGCGCGCGGGACACGCGGCTCAATCGTGACGTGGCGGTGAAGGTGCTGCCGAAGGACTTCGTGGTGGACGCGTCCCGGCTGCGGCGATTTGAGCAGGAGGCAAAAACACTTGCAGCACTCAATGATCCGAACGTGCTGACCATTCACGATGCGGGTGTTCACGAAGGCGCGCCCTATCTCGTGAGTGAATTGCTCGAAGGCCGGACCTTGCGCGAAGGTAAGAACTGCAGCGGTTCTGTGTCAGCGCCGGGCTCGGCGATCGCAGACCACCGCTTCAAGCCATTGCCACTTCGCAAAGCCACCGAATACGCACGGCAAATCGCGCACGGACTCGCGGCAGCGCATGGCAAAGGAATCATTCATCACGATCTCAAGCCGGAGAACATTTTCGTCACTCAGGACGGGCGGGTGAAGATTCTGGATTTTGGATTGGCGAAGCTCAGGGAAAATCCGAAATCCGAAGTCGGCAGAAGCAGTGACCATCCGCATTGACGCCGACGCGATCATCAACACCACCGAGCCGGGCATGGTTCTGGGCACGCCGGCCTACATGTCGCCCGAGCAAGTGCGCGGTGAACCGGCGGATCATCGCGCGGACATCTTCGCCTTCGGCTACGTGCTATACGAAATGCTGAGTGGGACGCGAGCATTCCGGCGCGATACCCCGGTGGCGAGCATGAACGCGGTGTTGAGCGAAGAACCGCCGGACCTGAGCGCAACCAACGCCAACATTTCTCTCGCCCTCGAACGCATCGTGCGCCGCTGCCTCGAAAAGCAGCCGGACAACGGCTTCCAATCTGCCAGGGATATGGCGTTTGCACCCGCAGCCACTCCATTCGTTGGCCCGGCTTTTTCAAATACTCTACGAAACTGCTCCATTGATAATCGCTCAACTTCTGCTCCGCCGTCAGCAGATTGGCTCGCACTGGATTCAAATGCACATAGTCACAAACGGTTCTTAAATATCCACTGCCGCTGCCATCGACCACCAACGATTTGTAGCGCCCGCTGAAAAGATGGCCGAAGACCTTGTGGCGCCGATTGAACCGGGCGGTATACGTTCCCAGGAACCAGCGCATCCCGGAAATCAGGTTGGCCCCGGGGGTTTCCAGAACCAGATGAAAATGATTGAGCATTAAACAATAGGCGTGGACCTGCCAGCCGGTCTTCCGACAACATTCTCCCAAGGCTTCGAGAAATATTCACGATCTTTCTCATCGATGAAAATAGGTTCCTGCCGATCTCCGCGATTCATCACATGATAAAT
>JBDTOW010000333.1:0-5463 GCA_039933075.1 Verrucomicrobiota bacterium
CAATCGACCGCTGACGACGTGCGCAGCGTGCTGGCAGGCAAAATTCTGATCGATGTGACGGTGCCGCTCAAACCGCCAAAGGTGAGTGTGGTGCAACTGCCCCCCGAAGGTTCGGCGGTTTTAGCGCTGCAAAAGTTCCTGGCGAGACATCGTTCTATCGAACGAACAATGCTTGGCACGCTGACAGCTAAATCGAAGTTGGAAGGCCAGAGGTCCGTTCTGTGAGGCAGCTCGTAGGATACAAAAGCCCGCAATCTTGGAAACGATAATTGCTGTAAGGGGTGACGGACACTCCGCCTTCCATTTTCCTCATGAACTCGGCGTTTGAGCTGGTTCAACCCAACGGCTTTCACGCATTTCGTTCGGTCTGTTGTTGCTTATTCATCCGACCAGGCTTCGTGGCGACAAAGCGGGCACAAATGCGCGTTTATCGCGAATTATTTCGTTAACCCTCTCAACAACCCCATAGCTGGCGGCTATGGGCGCAATGCAAAAAAGGTATTGGCCGGTTTCGTCCTTAAGGGGGACGATGCGCTTCTAAGAATGTTGCGTCGCCAATCTAGCCAAGTAGAAGTGGAACTTTATGGTCAACGTTCCCGTGCAGTAATCGGCATTGCCAAAAATTCCACCGAGAAAAGCTTCGTCACCGAGCTCGCCGCCGACTTCAACGGGGTAAACAGCGTGATCAACAACGTGACCATCAAGATCCTCGAATGACAAAACGTGAGCTTCAACGATCCATTGCCAACCTCACGGATACAATCCGTTCCCTTCTGGATAAACCTGATTCTGCGCAGAGGCTGAACGAAGCGATCCGAACATTGAAGATCCTACGCGAACTGGAAGCCGCCGGTGCGGCTACGGCGGCCTGGAGGCGTGAGACTTCGCAGAACGTGCAGAGCCGCCGTTGCCCTGACCGGCCACCCGGCTAAGGGAATGTTGGACGTCCTGGTTTCCATGACATCAACCCGCTCACTTTCAAAAAGACAGAGGCTCGCAGGAAGGGCAATGCTGCTTACCGGATTGCTGTTTCTTTCGTTCGTCGTCGGAGTCATCTCTGCTCCTTGTTTAGTACTGTCGACT
This sequence comes from Verrucomicrobiota bacterium, assembly GCA_039933075.1. Classification (GTDB taxonomy): domain Bacteria; phylum Verrucomicrobiota; class Verrucomicrobiia; order Limisphaerales; family JACPZS01; genus JBDTOW01. The sequence continues at coordinate 1,084 of JBDTOW010000333.1, forward strand.
CATCTCGATTCTTTTCCAGAGCGGTGGCGCGTGACAATGTTGCTTCTCGGCTTGGCTTCGACTCTCCCGATTGCCGCAGGCACTCTCTGGTTCGTTCGGCGTTTCACCTTCTTGGATCGGCTCATGACTTGGCTCTATGAGCGCATCAGCGAAAAGCGGTATACGGACGGTAAAGAAGAGGCCGTTGCGCTGACCGGAGCACGTGCCGTGAGTGATCGTGGTCCAGTTGATCGTTAACCGCCCTTTGCGTTCGGACTTTCGTTTTCCCGGGGCACGTCCCAGGCTGGGATGGGGGCGCACCTGCGGTACAAAACCACGATTTGGCCAGATGTGCGCGCACGTTCCTGCGCGCCGGATATGCGTCTTGCTGATGGCTTGTATTTATTCCGGCTTCCATTTAAAACGAATGCCATGAACCGCCGAGAATTCCTCCAAACCAGCGCCACTGCCGCGCTCGCCCTATCTTCGTTCCCCAACTACGCCGCCGAATTCGCCGACCAGAAAAAACGTGTCGGCCTAATCGGCACCGGATGGTATGGCAAGTGTGACTTGTTCCGCTTAATTCAGGTCGCGCCTGTTGAAGTAGTGTCGCTGTGTGATGTCGATAAGCGCATGCTGGCCGAGGCCGCCGACATGGTCGCCACGCGGCAGGTTTCAAAGAAAAAGCCGCGTACTTACGGCGACTACCGTCAGATGCTCAAAGAGAAGGATCTCGACCTCGTCCTGATCGAAACGCCCGATCATTGGCACGCCCTGCCGATGATCGCTGCGTGTGAAGCCGGCATTGACGTTTGGGTGCAAAAGCCGATCAGCGTCGATATCGTCGAGGGACAGGCGATGCTCGCCGCCGCGCGCAAGCACAAGCGCGTGGTGCAGGTGAATACCCAACGCCGCAGCACGCCGCATCTGATCGAGGCCCGCGACACCGTCATCAAGGAAGGCAAACTGGGCAAGATTGCGCACGTGGAAATTTGCTGCTATTGGCACATGCGCGCCAAAGGAAATCCGCCGGATACCGCGCCCCCCGAAAATTTGGATTACGACATGTGGACCGGACCGGCGCCAATGCGGCCGTACTGCCAGTGGACGCACCCGCGCGGCTGGCGCGCCTTCATGGAATATGGCAACGGCATAGTCGGCGACATGTGCATCCACATGCTCGACATGGTTCGGTGGATGTTGGATCTCGGCTGGCCCAGGCGCGTCAGTTCCTCGGGCGGGATCTTCGTCGATAAGAGCAGTAAAGCGAACATTACCGACACGCAGACCGCGACGTTTGATTTCGGCGATCTGCAAGTCGTATGGAACCATCGCACGTGGGGCGAGTCGGTTGATCCGGAGTATCCGTGGAGCGCCACTTTCTACGGGGAAAAGGGCACGCTCAAGGCGAGCGTGTTCAAGTACGAGTTTTTTCCCGAGGGTAAGAAAGAAGCCACGCTCAAAGGTGAGCCGCTTTACGAATACGACAAGTATCCCGAGGACAAAACGGAAAAGGATTTAGAACAACAGTGCGCCTCCGCGATTCGCTGGCACATGAAGGATTTTCTGGCCAACATCTCCTCGCGCGGCAAGCCCGTTGCCGACATTGAACAAGGCTACATTTCCAGCACGTCGAGCATCCTCGCGAACCTCTCGATGCAACTCGGTCGCAGCCTGAGCTGGGACGCCACGAAAGGTCAGGTGATCGGCGATGCCGAAGCCAACCGCCTCTTGCGCCGCCCGTATCGCGCCCCATGGATCCATCCTGAACCGCCGCAGGCTTGATTCCAGCAAAACGGCTCTGAAGTCAACGACGGTTTCTTCAATCGCCCAGGCATGTGCCCACGCGGCGGGCGCTCTCGACCCAAGGATGGTCCATCGGGACGGTTTTGCTTTTGCCGGCCACTTTTTCGAGCGGCACTGGTTCCGTACGGTCCCCGCGCGCGGCGACCATGACTCCGAACACGCCGTCGTGAATCAGATCAGCGCACGCGGTCCCCAAACGCGTGGCGAGGAGTCGATCCGCGGCGGAAGGCGTGCCGCCACGTTGCACGTAGCCGAGAATGGTGACGCGCGACTCCAAGTCGGTTAGCTCTTCGAGTTGTTTCGCCATGCGCCACGTGTTGCCCACGTGTTTTGCCTCCAGTGCGGCGAGTTCTTCGCGGACTTCTTCTTTCGCTTTTTTGCTGCGCGCTTTTTCGCGTTTCTGTTCCGCCTCGCGGAAGGGCCCCACATCATCCTTGCTCATGGCTCCCTCGGCCACCGCAACGATGCTGAAGTTGGTGCCCCGCCGGCTGCGGCCGCGGACAGCTTCGGCAATCCTTTTTACATCATAAGGAATTTCGGGAATCAGGATGACGTCAGCTCCGCCGGCGATACCGGCACCTAGCGCAAGCCAACCAGCGCGGTGGCCCATGATTTCGGCCACGATAATGCGATGGTGACTGTGGGCGGTGCTGTGAAGGCGATCGATGGCTTCCGTAGCGATTCCCAGCGCCGTGGCAAAGCCGAAAGTCGCGTCCGTCATGGCGACATCGTTGTCGATGGTCTTGGGCAGGGTGATTACGTTCAGGCCCGCCTCGACCAGGCGTAGTGCATTCTTCTGTGTGCCGCCGCCACCCAGGCAGACAAGCGCGTCGAGCTTGCACTTCTGGTAGTTCTTCACGATGACATCGGTCATGTCTCGGACATGCCCGTCGACCATCATGCGATGCGGTTTGTCGCGGCCCGTGCCAAGGATGGTGCCGCCGACGGTGAGAATACCGGAGAGAGCCGTGCGATCCAGGAGCACACGATTGTTTTCGGCGAGGCCGCGAAAGCCATCGCGAAAACCCAACACCTCCAAACCATAGAAACCGAGAGCGGCTTTTCCAACACCACGGATGGCTGCGTTCAACCCGGGGCTGTCGCCGCCTGCCGTGAGGATTCCAATGCGTTTTGTCCTGCCCATAAGTGATGGATGAATGGGTGAAAGTGGGAAAAGCGGATTTTTAGAAAACGAATTCGTTAGTTCGCCATTTCGCCCGGAAAGAAAACTCGCCTTAAGCTTTTGGAACGTGCCGCTCAGACAGCACGGATGGATAGAGAGCGCTGACGTTGTTTGGTTGTTTTTATTACTTGCTAACCTTGGTCAGGGTGATCTCATACAAAGGGATCCATGTTTTTCCGTCGTCTGTGGATAGTTCATTTTTCCCAATAACCGTCTTGCCGTCAGATGAGAATGTCGAGGAAGACTTGGTTTTGTAAATTTTGCCTTTTCTGTCGGTCTGGGTACCTGTCGAGGCCCAAGTATTTCCGCTTACGGTCGTGACTCCGTTAGCGGCAAATCCGTCGTTATCATAGCTATGGGTAACGTAGGTCTTTGTAATCGAGTCGAACCACTCAATGAATACCCCTTTGTAGACAATCTCCTTGCCCCCATAAATCCCTTTGTCCTCCGCTCTGCCCTCCAGGAATAAACCGTCCAGAACCATCCGAGTGGTCTGCTTCCCCGCGAATTTGCCTCCGGGCCCCAAAGGTGTATCACTCACTGAACCCTCATACTTCCACTCGCCAACAAACACTTCCAGTTTCTTCTGTTCAGGGCCGGGCTTCGGACGATCCTGAATCTGTGCTCGAACGACAGGTGCCGAAAGCAGGAACAGAAAAGACACTGCGACAAAAGAGAGTTTGAACGAACATTTCTGAATAGCTCTTGTTTTCATTGTTGGATTGGGTTTGTCTTCGTTGTTTTTTGTTCTTCACTCGCTGGCCACGAACGCCATTGCGCCAAGGCATTTGCGGTTTCATTGGGAACTGTGTACCGATGAGACCCTTTATTGAACTTTCTATCAATCCTAATCTCTGGCATGGAACTGACACGAATTGGAGGAGGCGATTCAGACGGCACGGATAGGGAAAATGGAGCGCTTCGCGCAAGGTCGGTTTCAGTCGAACTACTCAGGGCGGCGTTAAGCACGGCTTCGCCCCCATTCCATGACGCAACTGGGTGCAAAAACCTGAGCGAAAAAGCACCTGCGCTTTGGCGGTTTTGAAGGCGTGAATTGTTTTCAGGTTGCACTTGCGAGAAAGTTTGCTTGTTCCGCCTTGGCATGCGGTTAAACTGCTCCGTTCGAAGCGTACTATGAGTCCACAAGGCATCGCGCGGTTGATTGGAGGAGCCATCCTCATTTTCGTTGTCGTCATCATGGCGTCGTCGGGCACCTACGTCGTGCATCCGGGCTACCGCGGAGTTGAAGTCACGATGGGAAAGGTTTCTCCGGCATTCAAGCCCGAAGGCTTCGGGCTCAAAGCCCCGTTCATTACCGCGATACATCCGATCTCGGTCCGGCAGCAAACGGCCGAGGACAAGGCGGAGTGTTACTCGTCGGATTTGCAGCAGATTCAAATCGAGCTGCGGGT
>JBDTOW010000334.1:0-5441 GCA_039933075.1 Verrucomicrobiota bacterium
TCTGCTTAGCGTGCTGCCGGCGTCCCGCCGGCAGAAACCGTGCGTGTTGATCCTTTCTCCCACCGATTCGCTGCGGGATTAATCGCAACATTGGTCTGCCAGCGGGACGCAGGCAGCACGCTAATTTTTCGTTCCCCGACTCGCTCGCAAAATCAACCGTGAGTGAGGTCCTTGCGCGGGAACAGCGGAGACACCTCGCCGATAACGTGACCGCTAACCAACCCACCCCATTCGGCGGCGATCATTCTATCTGGAGTATTAGAAAGGTTGAGTTGATTGTAGATTTTTAGCGATGTCGATGGGATGAATGGCCAGAGCAAAACCGCAAGGATGCGACAAATCTCAGACACATTGTAGAGCACTTCATCCAAACGCCCCGCCTGGGTGGGATCTTTCGCCAATTTGAATGGCGCGGTTTGATCGATGTATTGATTCGCCCGATTGACGAGCGACCAAACGGTTTGCAGAGCAGCTTGCAGTTGATGGGAACGAAGCTGCTGAATAATCGCTAAGACCAACTGGTTTGCCTCAACGGCGAGCTCATCCGAGCGACTGGGCACGGCACCCTGCCGATAGCGCTTGAGCATCGACAGTGAACGATTAACCAGGTTCCCTAAACCATTTGCCAGTTCTGCCTGGTAACGCGCCTGAAAACCGGCCTCAGTCCAATTTCCATCCGGACCAATATCTAATTCACGGGTTACATAATACCGGAAAGCATCAACACCCCACTCAGCGATTAGAGCGACCGGGTCAACGATGTTTCCCGTGCTTTTGCTGATTTTCTGCCCGTCCTTTTGCCACCAACCGTGCACCAAAATTTGCCTGGGCTGGTCCACACCAATCACCTTCAGCATAATTGGCCAGTAGGTAGTGTGAAATTTCAAGATATCCTTGCCGATTACCTGGACATCCGGCGGCCAAAGGGCGGTTGGACCTTGAAGCTCGTGGCCCGGGGGCGCATATTTGCTCTTGCCTTCCAAAGCGGCAACGATGGCGGGATCGCCGTGTGCGGCGGGAATGCTGAGGTAATTTACCAGGGCGTCGAACCAGACATAAGTCACAAACTCAGGGGCAAATGGCAACGGAATTCCCCAACTGAGGCGGCTCACCGGGCGGCTGATACAAAGGTCTTCCAGGACGTTGTTCCGGTGAAAACCAAGCACTTCGTTGCGCCGGCTGGAAGGTTGGATAAAATCCGGATGCGCTTCGATATAGTTGATCAGCCAGGGCTGGTGTTCCTTCAATCTGAAATACCAGTTTTCTTCCACCAGTTCGACGACTTCTCCGAAAGCGGCATCGAAGGTGCCATCTGCCAGGCGATCCTTATCGGTGAGAAAAGTCTCCTCTTTCGCCGAGTAAAAACCTTTGTACTCGGCCTTGTAGAAATGCCCTTCGGCATACAGTCTGGTCAGGATCGCTTCGACAACCGCTCTGTGCCTGGCATCGGTCGTTCGCACAAAGTCGTTGTTCGAAAGGTTTAGCCTTTCGATGAATGACTTCCAGACTACGGCCAGATCGTCACAGTAGGCTTGAGGGGATTTGCCCTCGGCGGCGGCGGCCTGTTGGACCTTTTGCCCGTGCTCATCGAGGCCGGTCAAAAAAAAGACGTCGTCCCCGAGGCTTTTATGAGCACGCGCGATTACGTCGGTAATGATCTTTTCGTAGGCGTGCCCCAGGTGCGGCTGACCATTCGTGTAGTCGATGGCGGTGGTTAGATAAAAGCGCTTACTCATCAAACGCGAGTCTGGCCAACTGGCGCCGGATTGGCAATCACTCTCAATCATTTGCGCTTTATTACATCGTTGATTTTAGCCGCGAGCGCTCTGGCTTCTTCTTCAGTAAAGGAACCCGTGATCTGGGATTTCCCGTCCGAGATTTCTGACCGGATCACCGGCGCCGAATACAGACGGCCGTCCAGGACGATAGCAAGACGCTTGTTAATGTTTTCCTTGGTGACCTGAGCGAACAATTCTTTCCCCTCCTCACTGAAGTCGATATTGATCTGCGAAGTTCCGGACGATGGGTCCGTCGTGACGTCGACGGAATTGATCGCCGTATAGTCCAGCAATGGAGTCTTCCGCACGTGCATGACTTGTCCGCTGGCGGGTCCTGCGTTGTTGGTCAATATCTCGGAATCGTCGCCGGCTTCGTCGAGTACCAATTGGACCTGGAAGGGGGCAAGCTGATTGGGTTGAGAGACCGCTTCGACCTGCGGGGTTGAAACGGGCTCTTTTGTCCGCGCTGCCGCCACCGCCTGATCAAGCTCGCGCTGTTGACGCCGAAGTACGCCGACCTCCCCGCGGAGCCTGAGCAGCTCTCTCAATTGATTGCTGCGCAAAGACGACGCTGCCCTTGCCTGAACAACACTATTGGCAAGGCCTTCGTTGTCAGTTTTGATTTCCGCGATTTGCTGGCGCAACGATTCGTTTTCCTCACGCAGGCTGATTTGCGATTGACGTTGAACCACTAAAATAGTCGCCGTGCCGGCGATAACCAGCGCGGCGAGACCGAATTTGAGTTTAGTCGTGCTCATACGTTTTAAGTGAGAATGTTATCGGTCGCGAGATGACCCGCATTTCGATCGAGGCGAGTGTAGCGCGCGGGCAGTTCCAAGTCGGTGTCGCTCATGTTCAGAAGCATAACGCCACCGGTGGCGGAAAGCCGATAAAGAATAATCACCAAAGTTGCTGAAGGAAAGAAATCAAAAGGACCCGAATGCGTAAGGCGGAATCGTTGAAACACCCCTGAGTCGTGCGATCGGATCAAACTTGCTTTGAGCGCGAGCCTGTGAGAACAAACACCGCAAAAGATTCTTCGACAAAAAGATCATGGAAACTAAAAATCTGCTTTTGGATCGTCGCGCGTTTTTAACGTCCCTGGCGGCTGCTGCCGCGGGTTCGGCACTGAGTCTGCCCGTCCTGGCGCAAGCGCAATCCTCCACCCGAAAAATCAAACTCGGAATGGACAATTTCTCAGTGCGAGCGATGGGTTGGAAAGCGGGAGCGCTGATCGACTATGCGGCGTCCTTGAAGCTGGATTCGCTTTTCATTACCGATCTGAAGCCGTTCGAGAATTTCTCGGACGGCTACCTCCAGGATTTGAAGAAATTGGCCGCCGACAAGGGCCTGCAGATTCAACCTGGCTCGTGGAGCATTTGTCCGACTTCGAAGGCGTTCAAAAAGGATTGGGGCACGGCAGAGGAACATTTGGCGCTGGGCATCCGGCTGGCAAAAACTTTGGGCTCGCCCGTGTTTCGCGTGATTCTCGGCACGCGCGAAGACCGGAAATCCGAAGGCGGAATCGAGGCGCGCATTCACGACACGGTGAAAGTTTGCAAGGCGCTTCGGAGCCAGGCGGTCGACGCCGGGGTGAAAATCGCGGTTGAGAATCACGCGGGCGATATGCAAGCGTGGGAGCTGGTAACCTTGATTGAAGAAGCTGGGCGCGATTATGTCGGCGTGAATTTGGATTCGGGGAATGCTGCCTGGACGTTGGAAGACCCTTTGGAGAGCCTCGAGATTCTCGGGCCGTACGCCGTCACGACAAGCCTGCGCGACGATATGGTTTGGGAGTCGCAGGATGGGGCAAAGGTGCAATGGACCGCAATGGGCGAAGGCTGCCTCGATTTGAAGATCTATTTCAAACGGTTTGCCGAGCTGTGCCCCGGTGTGCCGGTTCACATCGAAACCATCTCGGGTTTCGCGGTTGAATTTCCTTATCTGAAACCCGGGTTCTGGGATGTCTGGCCGAAGGCCCGCGCCAAGGACTTTGCCCGGTTCGTTGCCCTGGCCAAACGCGGCAAATCGCTGCCACCCCACAAATCCGCCAACGACCAGGACGAGCGTGAATACCAAAAGGGCGAGCTCGAGCGCAGCATCAAATATTGCAAGGAGGTCCTGGGACTGGGATTGAAGGCGTGAGTAGCGCGATGGCAGGGATGGCGCGCCGCGCCGTCCCCGCCCGCGTAGTAGCGGGCGGAACAAATGTCCGAGCGACCCTGGCATTTCGCAGGAGTTGCGCCGCTGCACGCGGCGCGGACATCGCAGCGCGATGTCCCTACCACGCCAAGGTGTGTTTTTGACTGCACAGTAGCCTGTTGCGTGGGAATTGGCTCGACTTGCGAGCGGGTCGTGCGGTATCCGTGAACTGACTCAATCCATCATCGCAGGTCAATCCCATGAAAAATTTTAAGGAAACTAATTCAGGCGCGGCGGAACGCGCTCACATCGGCGGCGAAGTTGCGGCCAGACGATCGGCGAAAGTCGCATTTACGCTCATCGAATTGCTCGTCGTCATTGCGATCATTGCCATTCTTGCCTCGATGCTCTTGCCGGCTCTGGGTCGCGCCAAAACCAAGGCGCACTCCATAAAGTGCATCAACAATCTCAAACAGATCGGCCTCGCCAATTTCATGTATTTCACCGACGAAGGCAAACCCGTCCATTACGACCTTTGGCCGGACTTGTGGATGCTCAAACTCATGGCAAGGTATCAAGCGATCAAAGAGGTCCGATTTTGTCCCACGGCACCAGAGCGCGACGCCGGGAAATTGAAAAAGGACATGTCGTCCGAGGGATGGGTAACCCGAGCGTGGCTCGTGGATGGTGGACGAACGAATTATCAGGGGAGTTATGCGCTGAATGGATATCTCTACACGGACAGCCCGTATGGAAGCAAGACAAACATGATCCGAGGCGACGGTGACATGGTGCAACCCACAAAAACGCCTTTCTTTGCCGACGCGATATGGGTGGATGCCTGGCCAGAAGTTACAGACACACCCGCGCGGAATCTTTTTGACGGAGACAAATTTGCAGGGGGCGGAATTTCCCGCTTCGCGATTCCGCGCCATTCGTCCACACCATCTGCCGCGGTGAAGAACTTTGATAAAAAGAATGCGTTGCCCGGGGCCATCAATGTCGGATTTGCGGATAACCACACAGAGACCGTAAAGTTGGAAAACCTCTGGGGTCTTTACTGGCATAAGAATTGGGAACCGCCCGCCAAACGGCCCGGACGATAAGCGCTCCGCTCGCAGGAGAGGCGTTTAGCGACCAAAAGATCTCGTTTCTTGTACCAAGCTCCTCCACGGGGCTGTACCTCGCCTGCTAGAATTTCGAGTGAAGGTCGGTAGAACTGGAGGCGTCGGACTCCCTCTCCTCCACTCGGTGTGGGTATTTGTTTAGCGTGCTGCCGGCATCCTGCCGGCGGAAAGCAAAGCGATCACACAAGAACGCAACAACCACTGGCCGAGCCGCCTCACGGCCATGCCGCTGCCAGCGGGACGCTGGCAGCACGCTAAACACATACCTGTGTGGAGGAGAGGGCCGGGGAGCACTGGCGCTGAATTAAGAAAAGACAGGGCGGAGAATGCGGAGACTTCCCCTCTCTTCCATCGGATGGAGGAGAGGGCCGGGGGAGAGGAGGAGCGTTTTTAT
>JBDTOW010000335.1:0-5418 GCA_039933075.1 Verrucomicrobiota bacterium
TCGCCGTCCGCCAGGTAGACCAGCGTGTCGATACGGCCGAGTTCGCCGTAACTCTCGCTGCCTTTTACCATTTGGACGTGTTCCGGGAACTGCACGTCTTCTCGCGCCACGGTCGTCATCAGAAGGTATTGGTCGGCCATGACGGAGTTCTTCAACAGGCGATGGACGATGATTACATCCACGCCGGCCAGTTCGAGAAAGTTGAAGACGCGGTGGAACAACGCCTCGCCGCTGTGGACGACGACCTTGAGCCGGAGTTTTTCGATGTGAGTGCAAGCGTTGCAGGTGCAGGTGGTGGAACCGCTCAACTCGCCCACCTTTTCGCTGAACAAGCGGAAGAAGGTGAGCAGCTTTTCGCCGATGAGCCGCTTTGCTTTCGGCCACGGGACGCGGCTGTTTTCTTTCCGGCAGTAGAGGAACACCGCGTCACCTTCGAGCTTGGCCACCTCCAACGGGAGTTCAACCTCCTTCACGATGGCCGTGACCAGTTCAGTGATGATGGTCTGGCTGTGTGCAAGCGTCTTGGCGTTCGCGGTCATGTAGCGCGTGTAACCGCTAATGTCCGCGATGATGAGCAGGATAGGCTCCGGCTTGTCGCCATTCTCTGAGCCAACACCAGTGGCACCGGACGCCGCTGAGCAACAGGAGCAGGAGCTCTTCACAATAGTTGGAATTCTTGTTTCAGTCATCGCGGTTTAACAAACTTTTTCCCGGAGGCGGTTCATCGTAGTAAAAAGATTACGGGCGCTGGTTATTCCTGCCGACACGGGCGCCCAATTCTGCCCGGTCTGGTCGATTGTGAATTTTCTTGCACGCTATTCTGTCGGGCGGCTTACGAATTCCTTACAGACTTTCGCTGTCGCTCGCCGATTCTCGTGGCGAGAAGTGGCGCCTTACCTCGTCGCGCAAATCCTCGGAGCGTTTGCCGCAAGTGGACTTTACTGGCCATACTGAGCGTTTCACGCGGTTTTGCTTGCTTCGCGCGATAAAACTCCCTATCGGTCTACCAACCCTTCAAACGCCGATCCGAACGGGGAAACAAATTATGAGCACAAATTCCAAAGTCAAATGGTTCTACGAAGCGGATTACATCCAGGGCTGCAATTGCGACTACGGCTGTCCCTGCGAATTCTCGGCCCCGCCGACAAAAGGTTTTTGCGCCGGCATCGGCGCGTGGAAAATCTCGAGCGGGAAATTTGGCGACGTATCCCTCGACGGCCTCGCTCTGGCTTTTTCGGCGCATTGGCCAAAGGCCATGCACGAGGGCAACGGCACCGTGTGCCTTTTTTTCGATGAACGCGCCAACCCGCAGCAGCGTGACGCGCTTCTGCAAATCGCCGCCGGCAAACAGGGCGGGCTGCCCTTTGAAATTATCGTCACGACCTTTTCGGAAATCTTGGAGCCGCAGTACGTCCCGTTTCAATTTCACATCGATGAAAAAAACAGCAGTGTAAAAATTGGCAACGCGGCGTCGATCGCGACCGAGTCGATCAAAAATCCGGTGACGGGCGAGCCCGAAAACGTCCGCGTCGAGCACGGCACCGGTTTTATTTTTAAAAGCGCCGAAGTCGTTTCAACCAAAGAATGCATGTCGCAAGTCAGCGGCGCGAAGATGCTCAATTTTTCGTATCCGTCGAAGGCCGGCTTCGTGACGAAAGTGAAATACGGAAATTGATTGGAAAGAAGGAGCGGACGATTGTGCCAAAACACATCATCGAAAGAGAAAATGCAGGGGCCGGCAAATTGGCGGAAGACCATTTACCCAACGACCGCTGAACTGTGATGAGGCCCGCCCGCTCGATGGAAGGGATTTTGAAGCATGACCGCATCGTCATCGCCAGCGGCCTGACCGCCATTACGCTCATCGCGTGGGCTTACATGGCGCACGAAGCGCGCGCGATGGTCAACACCGGCGTCTGCCAATGTCTGGGCATGAAAATGTCCGGACCAGACACCAAATCGTGGTCGCCCTTCGAACTTATTCCACTTTTTTTGATGTGGGTGGAAATGATGATCGCGATGATGATCCCCTCCGCCGCGCCCATGGTTTTGATGTTCGCGACAGTCAATCGCAAACGACGCGAACAGGAACGTCCCTTTGTCCCGACCGGAATTTTTCTACTGGGTTATGTCGCCGTCTGGACAATTTTCAGCGCGTTCGCCGCGGTGGCCCAATGGATTTTGCACGGCGCCGCGTTGCTCTCGCCGATGATGGTAAGCACGAGCCGCATTTTCGGCGGCGCGTTGTTGATCGCGGCGGGAATGTTTCAATGGACACCGCTCAAGCACGCCTGTCTTGCGCATTGCCGCTCGCCGCTGGATTTTCTCATGACCGATTGGCGCGAGGGGAAGCACGGCGCATTTCTCATGGGTCTGAAACAGGGCGCGTATTGCGCCGGTTGCTGCTGGATTTTGATGGCGTTGCTCTTCATCGCCGGCGTGATGAATCTTTGGTGGATTGCGCTCATCTCAATTTTTGTTCTCATGGAAAAAATTGCGCCGCGCGGGCTGTTCCTGGGAAAAATCGGCGGCGCATTTCTGATCGCCTGGGGCGCCTGGATGATTTGCTAAGGGGGTCGTTGAATCGTTGAATCGTATCGTAGTATTTCCTTTCGTGCGTGGTCAGGTTTTCTCGGATCGAATCCTCGCCGATTGCAAGTGGGCGCCGAGTCCTTCCAGTTCGGCTAAGGCTTCAATCACCTTCGTTGCTTTCCTTCGAGCAGCTGAATCATACTCCACAACGCTGGTGCGTTTTTGAAATTGGTCGGCCGTCAGGCCAGAGAAAGAAACACCACTGCCGCCAGTGGGCAACTCGTGACTTGGGCCAGCAACGTAATCTCCGAAGACGGTCGGCGTTTGTGCGCCAATGAAAAGCGCCCCCGCAGTCCTGATGCGGCCGGCACATTTCCGAGCATCGCGTGTCATGATTTCGCAGTGTTCCGGGGCAATGCGGTTCACCACTTCAATTCCTCGCACCAAACTACGAACGAGGATCAGCCAGCCGTTTTTTCGCAATACTTCCGCTATTACTTTCTCACGAGTCAGTTTCGGCAGTTGGCGGCGAATTTCCATTTCGACCTGCTGCAACAAACGCTTGGAAGGTGTGACGAGCCAGACGCGTTCATGCGTGGAACCCTGTTCGGCTTGGGCGAGTAAATCCGCCGCGACGAAACGTGCATCAGCCGTGTCGTCAGCGAGCACCAGCACCTCACTCGGGCCGGGAAGTAAATCGATCGCGACGTAACCGAAGAGCAGTCGCTTCGCCGCGACGACGTACGCGTTGCCCGGTCCAAAGATTTTCTGAACGCGGTTAATGGTGGCCGTACCGAGCGCCATCGCGGCAATCGCCTGCGCGCCACCGACGCGGTATATCTCCGTGGCTCCAGCCTGATCGGCGGCAGCCAGCAACGCCGGGTTTACTTTCCCTTCGCTATTGCATGGCGTGCAGACCACGATTTCAGGGCAGCCTGCGGCTTTGGCCAACGTCACCGTCATCAGCACCGTCGAAACCAAAGGCGCTGCGCCTCCGGGTATGTAGATGCCGACACGCTGGAAGGGATCAAACTTTTCGCCGACGCGCGCTCCTTCGCGGTTCCTGGCAGTCCAGCTTTTGCGGAGTGAACGGCGGCTGAAGGTTGAAATGTTTTCTCGCGCATGGACGATTGCTCGCCGCACTTTTAGTGGAACCCCACGTTTCGCTTTCGTCACTTCGCGAGTGCTAACACGCAATTGATCCAGGCGAAGCTTAGCTCGATCAAACCGTTCTGTGAGTTCCAGCAACGCGGCGTCGCCCTGCTTGCGCACGGCTTCTATGATTTCCTTCGCTCGCTGTTCAATGGCGGAATCGAACAGGGTCGAGGAAGTGGCGATTCGCTCCAGTGCTGCTTCGAAATCGTGATCTGTATGGCGGACGACGTTCATCATGGTTAAGAGTTCGAAAATTAACGCGTTGCCGGAAACAAGCGGACAGCGACGCCCCCGACCAGCGGAATGTGTTCGCGCAAGGCTTTCCCGACCGCTACCGCAATCTCGTTCCCTTGGCTGATGGAAAGGGTCGGATCAATCTCGATAGCCATCCATCGACGTGCGTGCTGTCCATCGGCAATCAACGCCGCGGAACCAATCTCTTTGCCCACTTTGATGCGAAAGACAGCGACCGCTTCGTTGTCAACAAATCCCAGCACGGCTGCGGCTGCGACCCGCCAGAGATTTGTCACCGGCTGCGGGTGGACAATCTTCATGACCGATTCATAAACCACCACGCACGCGGAGAAGAAAATAATCAGGATTATAAATGTATTTTGAGTCAGCGATCAACCATCCTGCGACGGAACGTTGGTGGCAACAACCATTGCAGTTCGGGCGGTCTCCTCGTGCTCTTTTCTTTTCTCGAACCACGCATAAAGCACCGGCAGCAGAATAAGCGTTAAGAACGTAGAGCTTAGAACTCCGCCAATGACAACGGTGGCAAGAGGCCGTTGGACTTCAGCCCCTGCGCCGGTAGCAATCGCCATTGGAACGAATCCTAAACTTGCGACCAATGCCGTCATCAGCACGGGACGCAAGCGGGTGAGCGAACCTTCGATGATGGAGTCGCGCAGGGACTTTCCTTCTTCGCGCAGTTGATTGAAGTAGGAAATCATCACCAAGCCGTTGAGCACTGCCACACCGCTGAGCGCGATGAAACCCACCGCCGCCGTGATGCTGAAGGGCATCCCGCGCAGCCACAGCGCGAAGACGCCACCAGTGACGGCCAGGGGAATGCCGGAGTAAACTAGTAGCGCCTGCCGGATGCTCCCGAACGCCAGAAAGATGAGCACAAAGATCAGCACGAGCGCCGACGGGACGACGACGGCGAGCCTGGCCCGCGCCTCCTGCAAGTTCTGGAATTGGCCGCCAAATTCCAAAATGTAGCCTTCCGGCATCGGCACTTGCTCTTTGATGCGCCGCTCGGCGTCGTGAACGAAGCCTTCCACGTCGCGGGTCTTCAGGTTCACCATGAGTGCGGCGCGCCGCTGGCCGTCGTCGCGCCGGATGGGCTCGACGGTCTTCAACGTCTTGAATTCGACGACCTGGCCGAGGGGCAGGAGGCCGGTGGCGCCGACGCGCAGCGGCAGTTTCTTGATTTGCTCGTCGTCGGCGCGGAGTTCCTCCGGCATCCGCACGACGATGTCGAAGCGGCGGTTGCCTTCGACGATGGTGCCGGCAACCTGTCCAGCGAGCGCCGCATTCACGGCTTTGTTGGCCTCGCTGGCCTGAAGGCTATAGCGCCGGAGCACGTCGCGCTTGACCGCAATCTGCAACTGCGGCGTGCGCCCCTCGGTCTCGAACTCGACTTGCGCCGCGCCGGGCGTCTTCTCGAGAACGCCCTTGATTTGCTCGGCGAGCTTTTCGAGCACGTCGTAATCGTTGCCGAAA
>JBDTOW010000336.1:0-5409 GCA_039933075.1 Verrucomicrobiota bacterium
CCACCGGCTCGGCACTCAACCCCTTCAATGGGGTGTTCACCTGGACGCCGTCGAGCTTGCAAGCCCCTGGTGTCATTTTGGTCACCGTGAGAGTGACAGATAACGCCAGTCCGCCGTTGAGTGCCACGGGGCGAATGCGTGTGACGGTCGAACAAGGCGCAGCCAATCGCGCTCCAACCATCGCAGTAATCCCAGACCAAACCATCGCGCAAGGGGCACGGCTTTCCGTTCAAGTCAGCGCAACCGATCCGGATGCGGGCCAGACTCTCGCCTACAGCCTGGAACCCGGTGCTCCAGCAGGTGCAGCGATCGATCCGACCACCGGCCTCTTTGCCTGGACGCCAACTAGTCTGCAAGCGCCCGGCGTCATCTTAATAACAGTGAAGGTGACGGACAGCGGGCAACTCCCCCTAAGCAGTACTCAACGGTTCAAGGTGACGGTGATTGCTGGAAAAGTGATTGAACTAAACGCCCGCGTCATTCCTGGCGCACTACAGTTGTCCATTAGAGGCGGCGACCTTAATCAAATCTTCACCATCCAGCAGTCAGACGATCTCTTGAGCTGGACGCCAGCAGGCACACTAGTGAAGTCCAGCAATAACGACGTGCTCTTTAACGATCCAAGCAGCCCCTCGTTAAAGAAGAGATTCTATCGTGTTTTAGTCGAGTAGAACGGAAGTTTGGCGAGCAATCCAACGAGCTTGCATGATGGTTCCAGGTGGGTAACGTGAGAACGTGAAAACGTGACAGCCGCTGAGATCATTGAAGAGATCAAGCGCTTGCCGAGCGCAGAACAGATCAAAGTAGTCGAGTTCGTCCGGCAGGTGTCGGCGAGTCGCGTGCGCAGCCCGGAGAAGTTGGGTGACCGGGCCAGGCGCATGGGACAACCGTAGAAGTGAACGTGAAGTCAATGGCGACACGGGAGGAAAAACCGGGCTGGCTATTTTCTTGTTTTGAAAACTTGCGCAGCGCCGCAGTTTAGGTAAACACTAGCGAAATTTATATTAAAAATAGTTTTGTACGGTGACCACATTACGCTCCCTAATAATGACAAATGAGAATGCCAGGCAGAAGAAGGACGGCGGCAGGAAGCTCACCGGACTGCCTCCAAAACAAGGCCTGTACGATCCCCGATTTGAGCATGACGCCTGCGGCGTGGGCTTTCTGGTAAATATTAAGGGCAGGAAATCCCACCAAATCGTCCGTCAAGCCCTGAACATCCTTGTCAACCTCAACCACCGCGGCGCCTGCGGTTGTGAAGCCAATACCGGAGACGGCGCGGGCATCTTGCTGCAAACGCCTCACGACTTTCTGAAACTGGTCTGCGCGGAAGCCAAAATATCTCTGCCCTCTCCCGGTGAATATGGCGCGGGCATGCTTTTTCTTCCGCCGGATGCCGCCGAGCAAGCCAATTGCGAAAAGATTTTCGCCGAAATCGCCGCGGAGGAAGGGCAAAAGCTTCTCGGTTGGCGAACCGTTCCCACCATCAATACATCACTGGGCGAAACCGCCAAAGTGGGCGAGCCAGTCATGCGACAAGTTTTCATCGGCCGCAATTCAAAAATCGGCGATGACATGGCGTTTGAACGGAAGTTGTACGTTATTCGGAAGCGCGCCGAAAATGCCATCCGCTTCGCGGGAACCGTCAAGGGTGGCGAGCGCTTCTACGTCTCCAGCCTCTCGTACAAAACAATCGTGTATAAGCGCATGTTGATGCCGGAACAGGTGGATCAGTATTATCCGGACCTGACCCACCCGGCCATGGAGACCGCTCTGGCGCTGGTTCATTCACGGTTCAGCACGAATACGTTTCCGAGCTGGGAGCGCAGCCATCCCTATCGCTACATGGCGCACAACGGCGAGATCAATACGCTGCGGGGCAACATCAACTGGATGCACGCCCGCCAGGCGATGTTCGGATGCGACGCTTTCGGAGACGACATCAAAAAGCTTCTTCCGATCATTAACACCGACGGCAGTGACTCGGCGATGTTCGACAATTGCCTCGAGTTGCTCGTGCTGGCTGGCCGGTCACTGCCGCACGCGGTCATGATGATGATTCCCGAACCGTGGGCCAACCACGAAAGCATGAGCGACGAAAAGAAGGCCTTCTACAAATATCATAGCTGCCTCATGGAACCGTGGGACGGCCCGGCATCCATCGCCTTCACCGATGGCAGGAAAATTGGCGCGGTTCTAGACCGGAACGGGCTGCGGCCATCCCGCTATTACGTTACCAAAGACGATCTGGTGATTATGGCGTCCGAGGTTGGCGTGCTCGAAGTTGCCCCCGAGAACGTGGCCCAGAAAGGTCGGCTGCAGCCGGGGCGCATGTTCCTCATCGACACCGAGGAAGGCCGGATTGTCGCGGACGAAGAACTCAAGAACAGCATCGCGACGGAGCGCCCCTATCGTCTGTGGCTGGATCAACACATGATTGAACTTGCTCGCTTGCCCGAGCCGTCGCATTCGCCGGAGCCAAGCCATGAGACGGTCGTTCAGCGCCAGCAGGCTTTCGGCTACACATTTGAGGATCTTCGCATTCTGATGGCTCCGATGGCGCGTGATGGCGTCGAGGCGGTCGGCTCCATGGGCACCGACACGCCCCTGGCGGTTCTGTCCGACAAACCGCAGCCACTCTTTAGCTATTTCAAACAACTCTTCGCGCAGGTGACCAATCCGCCGATCGACTGCATTCGCGAAGAGATTGTCACGTCAGCGGAAACCACCATCGGGTCCGAACGCGATCTCCTCAAACCCGAACCGATGAGCTGTCATCTCATCGAGTTGAAATCACCCATTCTCACCAACGAGGAATTCGCCAAGCTCAAACATCTCGATCAGCCCGGTTACAAATCCATCACGCTGCCTATTCTTTATAAAGTGGCCGAAGGCGCGAAAGGTTTGGAAAGCGCGCTCGACAGTTTGTTCGGCCGGGCCAGCCAGGCAATTAAGGACGGCTTCAACATCATCATTCTGTCCGACCGCGGTATTAACACGGAGAATGCCGCCGTACCGTCCCTCCTCGCCGTCGCCGGCATGCACCATCATCTTATTCGCGAGGGCACGCGCACTCGCGTAGGGTTGGTACTCGAATCGGGTGAGCCGCGGGAGGTTCACCACTTCTCTCTTTTAATCGGCTACGGCTGTGGCGGGATCAACCCTTACCTGGCTTTCGAGACACTCGACGACATGATTCGTCAGGGGTTGCTCAAAGACATGAAGCACAAGGATGCCTGCAAGAACTTTGTGAAGGCGGCCGTGAAAGGCGTGGTAAAGGTCATTTCGAAGATGGGTATTTCCACGATCCAGAGCTATCGCGGCGCGCAAATCTTTGAGGCGATCGGATTGCACCATTCCGTCATCGACAAGTATTTCACCTGGACTGCTTCGCGGATCGGAGGCGTTGGCCTGGATGTCATCGCCCAGGAAGTCGAGATGCGCCACCAGCGGACATTCTCGGCACGACCGATCAACGGACATGTGCTCGAGGTGGGTGGCCAATATCAATGGCGGCAGGACGGCGAATATCATCTATTCAATCCTCAAACAGTCCACAAACTGCAGCTCGCCTGCCGCACGGGAAACGAAAAAGTCTTCAAACAGTATTCGGCGTTGGTCGACGACCAGACCCGGAAGTGGTGCACGCTCCGCGGGTTGCTGGAGTTCAAACCGTCCACACCGATTCCGATTGAAGAAGTCGAGCCGATCGAAAGCATTTTGAAACGCTTCAAATCCGGCGCGATGTCGTACGGTTCAATTAGCAAGGAAGCGCACGAGACGATGGCCATCGCGATGAACCGCATCGGCGGCAAGAGCAACACCGGCGAGGGTGGCGAAGACTCGGCACGCTACGTCCTTGAACCCAATGGCGACTCCAAAAACAGCGCGATCAAACAAGTCGCGTCCGGCCGCTTCGGCGTCACCAGCCTCTATCTGGTCAATGCCCGCGAATTGCAGATCAAAATGGCCCAGGGCGCCAAGCCCGGAGAAGGCGGCCAGTTGCCCGGTGCCAAGGTTTATCCATCGATCGCCAAGGTTCGTCATGCGACGCCGGGCGTGGGTCTGATTTCACCGCCGCCCCATCACGACATTTACTCGATTGAGGACCTGGCGGAGCTCATCCACGATCTGAAAAACTCGAACCATCGCGCGCGCATCAGCGTCAAGCTTGTGGCCGAGGTCGGGGTCGGAACCATCGCCGCCGGGGTGGCCAAGGCGCACGCTGACGTCGTTCTCATCAGCGGTCACGACGGCGGCACGGGCGCTTCGCCGCAGACCAGCATCAAACACGCGGGCATCCCATGGGAACTTGGGCTGGCCGAAACCCACCAGACACTGGTCCTGAACAATCTCCGCAGCCGGATCGCCGTCGAAACCGATGGCCAATTGAAAACCGGTCGCGACGTGGTGATCGCCGCCCTGCTCGGTGCTGAGGAGTTTGGTTTCGCCACCGCGCCGCTCGTGGCGCTGGGTTGTATCATGATGCGGGTTTGTCACCTGAACACGTGTCCGGTCGGAGTGGCGACGCAAGCTGAGAATTTGCGCAAGAATTTCACCGGCGACCCCGCTCATGCCGTCAACTTTATGCGTTTCATCGCGCAGGAAGTTCGTGAATTGATGGCGCGGCTTGGTTTCCGGACGCTCAACGAAATGATTGGCCGCACGGATCGGCTCGAGCCCAAGAAAGCAGTCGATCACTGGAAAGCGCGCGGACTGGATTTCAGCAAGATCCTTTATCAACCCGAAGTGGGACCGGAGGTCGGGCGTTACTGCCAGATTCCGCAGGACCACGGTCTCGACAAGGCGCTCGACAACACAACGCTCCTCGAACTCTGCGAACCCGCTATCGAGCGGAAGGAAAAAGTCATAGCTGAGATGCCCATTCGGAATGTCAATCGCGTGGTGGGCACCATCGTGGGCAGCGAAATTACCCGGCGACACGGCGTGGAAGGGCTGCCCGAGGATACCATCCGTATTCATTTCAAAGGGAGCGCCGGTCAGAGTTTCGGTGCTTTTATGCCGAAAGGAATGACCTTCACTCTGGAGGGCGACGCCAACGACTATCTCGGCAAGGGACTTTCCGGCGGCAAGATCATCGTTTTTCCGCCGGCTGGTTCCACTTTTGTTCCCGAGGAAAACATCATTACGGGCAACGTTGCATTCTATGGCGCGACCAGTGGCGAGGCTTATCTCCGCGGAATGGCAGGCGAACGTTTCTGCGTTCGTAATAGCGGCATTCACGCCGTTGTTGAAGCCGTAGGGGACCATGGTTGTGAATACATGACGGGTGGTCGCGTGGTTGTCCTCGGCCCGGCGGGCCGCAACTTCGCAGCCGGAATGAGCGGCGGCACGGCGTATGTTCTGGATGAAGCCGGTGATTTCGCGACACGTTGCAACAAGCAAATG
>JBDTOW010000337.1:0-5401 GCA_039933075.1 Verrucomicrobiota bacterium
CGCCCAAAAGCTGGCGAGTCCTTTGACAGCCTCCATGAACTCTTGAAAACCAAGAGGTTTAACGACGTAGGCATTGACTCCGCATCGGTAACACTCGATCAAGTCCGATTCCGCGCGCGAAGAAGAAAATACAACAATGGGAAGTAATATCAATTGTTCTTCCGCCCTGATTCTCTTCACCAATTCCAGCCCGTCCATTTTCGGCATTTTGAGGTCGACCACCACAACCGCGGGGGAACCGCCCGATCGTGTTTTGAACTTCCCCCGGCTAAGGAGGTAGTCCAGTGCCTCCTCCCCGTCGCGCACAAACTCGACCCGGGAAGCGGAATTGTATTTGACGAGCGCCGCCAGCGCCAGTTCCGCATCCTTCGAGTCGTCCTCGACGAAGAGGATCATTCTTGCTTCAGGATTCATTTATTCTTCCATCGGTTTGGGGGATGGAAAAGTAAAACGTCGCCCCGGCATCTACCGCGCCTTCCGCCCAGGTCCTGCCGCCGTGGCGTTGAACGATGCGTAGGACATTCGCCAGTCCAATCCCCGTGCCCTCAAATTCATCGTTGCTGTGCAAGCGTTGAAACACGCCGAAAAGTTTGTCGATATAGGTCGGATCGAAGCCGACGCCGTTGTCGCGAATAAAGATTACGATCTCGCCGTTGTCATGAGGAACGCAGCCGATTTCGATTTTGGCCTGGGCGCGCGTGCCGGTGAACTTGACCGCGTTCGAGATGAGATTGATCAGGACCAACCCGAGCATGGAACGGTCGGCCGGCACCGTGGGTAACGGATGGATTTCCCAGACAATGTCTCGTTGCCCGATCTCCGCCTGCAAATGGTCCAAAGTTTCCCGGACCATTTCGTTGAGATCTACCGCAGTCTTTTGCATCTCCAAACGTCCGACGCGGGAGAAGGCCAGCAGATCGTCCACCAAATCTCCCATCCGTCTTGCCGCCTGTGAAATGTTCTTCAGATGGCAGAGATTCACTTCCGTGAGTGTCGGCGCGACATTGGCCCGTAAGAGCTCCACGAAGCCGATGACATGGCGCAGTGGCGCCCGCAGATCGTGGGAAACGGAGTAACAAAACGCTTCCAATTCTCGATTGACCGCTTCCAATTCGGCGGTGCGAGCCGCCACGCGTTGTTCGAGATCGGCATTGAGTCTGAGAATTTCATGCTCCGCGTGTTTGCGCGCGGTGACATCCTTAATGCTCCCATCGTAGAGCACGCCATCCCCGCTGCCATTCCGAACGAGCCGCGCGCTCAATGAAACCCAGACCCTGCTTCGGTCCTTGCGCCAGGCTTCATGCTCCAATCCGGTGACCACGCCGACCGTTTGCAGGAGACGCTTGAATTTGTCGCGGTCGAGTGGGTCGACGTAAATTTGCCGCGCGCTGTCCGAACAATTCTGAACCACTTCCTCGGGGGAATCATAGCCGAGGATGCGTGCGAAGGCCGGATTTACAGTGACGTAGCGGCCCTCCGGTGTGCTTTGGAATATGCCGTCCACCGCATTCTCGAACAGGGCCCGGAATTTTTCTTCCGCCGCGCGCAACGCTTCATCCGCCCGTCTGCGCTCGGTGATGTCGCGAGCAATTTTTGAAGTGCCAATGATTTTGCCCTGGGCGTTCCGGATAGGCGACACACTCATCGAAACTTCGACCAAGCCGCCGTCCTTGCGCCGAAGAACAGTCTCATAGTGGCCCACGTGTTCCGAGCGGCGAATACGAGCAAGAATCTCCAACTCCACTTCGAGGCGTTCCAACGGAATTAGAATCAGGGTAGGTTGGCCGATGGCTTCCTGAGCCGAATAGCCGAAGAGCTGCTCCGCTCCTTGATTCCAACTGGCAATGAAGCCTTCGAGGTCCTTGCTGAAAATGGCATCAATCGAGGACTCAACAATGGCAACCAGCCGTTGACTGATTTGCTCTGCGCGCTTGCGCTCGGTGATGTCGCGAATGTTGAACTGGATAACCGGCTGCTCGTTCTCTTCATCGTAGAGGTTGGCCACCACTTCGATTTCACGGCGCTCGCCGGTTTTGCCTTCGAGCGGCAAATCATCGTAACGAATAAACCCTTTCTCCTTCAATTCCTGAAACACCAACTGGCTGGCTTGTTCATCTTTGAGCAGACCAAGTTCCCAAAGCTCCTTGCCCAGGAACTCCTCGCGGGTGTAGCCGAGGAACACCGTCATGAATGGATTGACATCGGTGATTTTACGCGTATCGGGGTCAACGATGAGCACGCCGTCTTTGGCGGCTTCAAAGAGCCGGCGGTAACGGCGTTCGGAAACCCGAATTTCCTCCTCGGCCGCCTTCAGGTCGGTGATGTCCTGCACCGTGCCAATCATCCTCAACACCTGGCCGGACTCGGGATCGCAGATGATGTCCGAGTGTTCGTGGACGATTCGCTCCGTGCCGCCGGGGAGGATGATCCGGTGAATGAGATCGTACGGCCGCCGGTCCTGAATGGATTTGACCAGTGTCTCGCGGATGCATCTGCGGTCTTCAGGGTGAACGCCGCGGAAGAAGTTCTCGCTGGAGGCAGCGATCGCTCCCGGCTCGTAACCAAAAATGCGGAAAGCCTCGTCCGACCAGCGCAAAGGATTTCGACTGATGTCGTCCAGGTGAACGAGGTCCATCTCCCAGCTTCCCAGGTGAGTCATCCGCTGCGCGGCGGCCAGATTGGCCTCGCTTTTGCGCAGCCGCTCGGTCGCCTGCCGGCGCTCGGCAATGTCGCGAATGTTGCATTGGATGACCGGTTGCTCGTCTTCCTGGTAAAGATTAGCCACCACTTCGACTTCGCGGCGCTCGCCGGTTTTACTTTCGAGCGGCAAATTGTCGTAACTAACAAACCCTTTCTCCTTCAATCCCTGAAACATTTGCTGGCTGACTTTTTCATCTTTGAGCAAACCAATTTCCCAAAGCTCCTTGCCCAGGAACTCCTCGCGAGTATAGCCGAGGAACTCGATCAGGAACGGATTGACGTCGGTGATCTTGCGCGTGCCGGGATCAACGATGAGCACGCCGTCCTTGGCGGCTTCAAAGAGACGGCGGTAACGAGTTTCCGAAGCGCGCAACGCGGCCTGGGCTTGCAGCCGCTCGGTGATGTCCTCGATGGAGAGCAAAATTCGCTCCGGCGTGCCTGCTTCGGAGTCCAGCCGGCGGGCGTTCAGAAGCATGGTGCGACGTCCGATGCGGTCGAACTCGTGCGTGACCTCGAAGTCGTTGAAGAAACTTTTCCGGGGCAGAATATCTTCGAGCAATTCGCGCAATCTGGGGATATTCCACTGGCCGCCATCCAATTCATAAAGCAGGCGGCCTTCCGTTTCGGTCGGCACGACTTTGAAGGTCTTGTAGAAGGCGTCGTTGGCTTTGTCCACTCGCAGGTCGTTGCGGAGGACAACGAGCGAGTCGCGCGCGGTGCGCAGGGTGGCTTCGGCGTAGTCGCGTGCGTGTTTAATATGTTGCTCACCCTGCTTGAGCGCGTGGATGTCCACCAGCACCAGCACGACGCCGTCAACTTTATTGTCCAGCGTTATGTAGGGCCGGGCGCGCAACTCATACCAACGGCCATCTTTGTCCCGCACCTCCCGCTCGCGGATGCTGATGGTCTGGATGACCTCCATGAGCAATCGCTCCAGGTCGGGGCAATCGAGATTGTGTTTTATACCGCCGACTGGCCGGCCCACGTCGGTTGCCAGGAGGTTGAACATCTTTTGCGCCAGCGGGGTAAAACTGCGGATGGTCAGATCACGCGCCAGCAATAGAATCGCGGTGTTGATGCTGATGTGAAGATTGTTCAGGTCGCTATTCAGACGATTTAATTCAGCGTTGCGGCTGACCATCTCCTCGTTGAGCGTGATCAGCTCTTCGTTGGTGGATTCGAGTTCTTCCTTGGACGTCTCCAGTTCTTCGTTGAGGCTTTGGAATTCCTCGTTGGCCGACTGGATTTCTTCGTTGGAAGCCTGGAGTTCCGCGGCGTCGGATTCGTGCTGCTCCTGGATGGACTCGATAAAGTCCTGGGTTTCGGTCAACTCGCGCCCCAATTCGGTGTTGCGGCGGGATTCTTCCAAGGCTGGACGCATCGCCCGCGGCGCAGCGCCTTGCTTTTGGATTGGTCCGGTGGCCGGCGTGGTGGAGACATCGCGGCCTCCCTTTTGCCGACTCGGTTCCTCGAACAGAATCAAACTGCAATGCTCTTGGAGATTCTTTAGCGGGATCACTTGAAGGTTCACCTTTCGAACACCGCCATTGTCGGCGACCCTCACGTTTTCTTTGAACACGATTTTGTTTCCCTTCCTTGCTTTATTGATGGCAGCGCGAAGCGGTAACATCAAGCCCTGCCGCGCCATCCGCAGAACGTCGAAGCTCGCCTTGCCGGTGGGTGGTTCGAGATAGGCCCCGGTAAGGCCGCGAAATTGGAGGACGTGAAAATCAGCGTCGATTACCACGCCCGGGGGAGCGAATTGCTTGGCCGTGATACGGTCAGCCTCGCGCTGCGGGTTCAGGCTGGAGCCGAATTCTCCCGGCCCGCTGGTGGCTCGCCCGCTGGTGGCTCGCCCGCTGGTGGCTCGCCCGCTGGTGATTTCATTCACCGTTGTGATCAGCCCGGTTTTTTTGGAAAAAATTTTCTGTTGTTTATCCGTGCCCTCAAACAGGTTGGTGAATGAGCCGAGCGACTCGGACGCGCCGAGGAAAAGAAATCCCTCCGGCTTGAGGGCGTAATGAAACGACTGCAGGATTCTTTTCTGCACCTCGGGCTCGATATAAATCATCACGTTGCGGCAACTGATGAGGTCCATGCGTGAGAAGGGCGGATCACTCAAGATGTTGTGCCGGGCGAAGACACACATTTCGCGCACGGCCTTGATCACGCGATAGCCGCCCTCTTCCTCGATAAAAAATCGCCGCAACCGTTCGGGCGAGACATTCTGCACCAGACTCCCGGCGTAGAAACCAGCGCGGGCCTTGGTGAGCACGGCCTCGTTGAGGTCGGTGGCGAAGATCTGGACTTTGGGTGCGGGGACGGTGCGGTCGAAGGACTCCATCAGCGTCATGACAATGGAATAGGCTTCCTGCCCGGTGGAACAACCGGAGATCCAAACGCGGATCGGATCATCGCCTCGTCGCTCGACAAGAGTGGGAAAAACTTTTTGTTTCAGCGTTTCAAAGGCGGCCGGATTGCGGAAAAAACTGGTTACGCTGATGAGCAAGTCCGAGTAGAGAGCGTCCAGTTCTTTGGCGTTCTTCCGCAGAAAAGCGGCGTAGTCGTCGAGCGCCTTCATTTGCTTCAGCACCATTCGCCGGGTGATGCGCCGTTGGATGGTGCTGGATTTGTGGAGCGAGAAATCGACGCCGGAATGATTGCGCACGAGGAGCAGGATTTTCTTGAAGCCCTCTTCCCC
>JBDTOW010000338.1:0-5399 GCA_039933075.1 Verrucomicrobiota bacterium
CGGTGGCGTTGCCCGCTTCAGAACGAACATGACCTGGAATAACGGCGTCCGGTTGAAATCTCGCTTCGGCTGGACAGCTTCCACAAGTTTTTCGAACGGCAAATCCTGATGCGCATACGCGCCCAGCGCCATCGCGCGCACCCGTTTGAGCAGGGACCGAAATGTCGGATCGCCCGACAGATCGATGCGAAGCACCAGCAGGTTGACAAAAAAGCCGATTAGCGCTTCGGTTTCTTTCTGGTTCCGGCCGGCGATCGCGGTGCCGATCGAAATATCGCTCTGTTGCGTGTAACGGAACAACAAGGTTTGCCAGGCTGCCAGCAAAGTCATAAACAACGTGGTGCCCTCTCCCTGACTCAAATTTTGCATCGACTCCACCAAACTCCTGGACAGCGACACTTTCTCGCGCCCGCCGCGGTAAGTCGGGACGGGCAACCGGGGGCGGTCGGTTGGAAATGGCAATTCGGCAGGAGCGTCATGGAGTTGCCGTTTCCAGTAAGCCAGGTGTTGATGCAACCGTTCCGGTTGCATCCATTCCCGCTGCCAATGAGCGAAGTCCGAATATTGGATGGACAGCTCGGCGAGCGGCGCTGGCTTCCCCGCGGAAAACGCTTCGTAGAGAACGGTCAACTCCCGCGTGAAAACCTCCATCGACCAACCGTCAAAAACGAGGTGATGAGCCGTCAGCAGAAGTACATGCTCTTCATCGGCGACTCGATACAACGCCAGCCGAAGCAGCGGCCCTTTTTCTAAATTGAACGGCGCTTGTGCTTCCGCAACGATCAAACAGCCGAGCTGTATTTCTCGTTGACCGGCCGGAACTCGACGCAAATCGACGGCAGACAATCTGACCGGACGAGCCGGGGAGACCCTCTGCACGGGTTGTCCGTCCACGGCTGAAATCGTCGATCGCAAGACTTCGTGCCGCCGGATAATTTCCGACAGGCTGCGTTCCAACGTTGAGACTTCCAGTGGCCCGGCCAGGCGCAATGCCGCCGGGCGGTTGTAAGCGGGATTCTCCGGCTCGAATTGGCTGAGGAACCACAATCGCTCCTGACCAAACGAAAGAGGTAATTCGCGCCCTTCCTGGCCCGGCAGGATTCCGATCGCCGCCGACGTCTCTCCCTGGAGTGTGACTCGCTGAATGGCTTTCGCAAGACCCGCAATGTTTGAGCCTTCTTCAAAAAGGACGAGCAGCGGGAGTTCCACCCGAAGGTTGCGACGCACCCGGGATAGCACTTGGGCGCCCAAGATCGAATCGCCGCCCAGTTCCAGGAAGTTGTCGTAGACACTCAATTGCGATCGGCCTAAAACCTCGGACCAAATGTTTGCGAGTGCCGATTCACATTCGTCGCGAGGCCCGGTGAACTCCCTTCGCTGTTCCTGCAGTTCCGGGTTGATGGTTTGAAGGCCCAATTTCTCTGCGAGTCCAATCCGCTGCATTTTTCCCGTCGGGCCTTTGGGTATCTCGTCCAGGATCAGGATCCGATACGGCACTTTGAAATCAGCCAGCCGGGCGGCGGCAAATTCGCGCAGGTCCCGTTCGGTGGCAGACGATTTCTCGCGCAACACGACGGCGGCGCCGATCTCTTCTCCGAGTTTGGTGTGCGGGATGGCGAAGGTCGCTGCCTCGGCCACGGCGGGATGAGACAACAATACCTCATCAACTTCGCGCGGAGAGATTTTTTCGCCTCCGCGGTTGATGATTTCTTTGAGGCGGCCATTGATAAACAAATAGCCGTCCGTGTCGAGATAGCCCTGGTCTCCGGTCCGAAACCAGCCGGCGGTAAATGCGCTGGCGTTCGCAACGGCATTATTCTCGTAACCGGCAATGACGTTGGGTCCGCGAATGACGACTTCGCCGCTGCTCTGCGTTGGAAGCAAATCTCCAGCATTGCCCATGATGGCGATTTCCGGTCCGGCCGCGAGGCCGACCGAACCGGGCTTGCGCAGTCGTGGAGGGAGTGGATTGCTGGCCATCTGATGCGATGCCTCCGTCATCCCGTACGACTCGATTACCGGCGCCTTAAAAACCTTTTCCAACTCCGCCATCACTAGCGGCGGAAGGGCAGCGGAGGACGATCGAATTAGCCGCAACGGAGCGCGATCGATGATTTCCCGATTCGTGCCGGCTCGCGCCAGGATGGCCTGATGCATGGTTGGGACAGCCGTGTACCAACTCGGCCGAAATTGGTCCATCCATGCGAAAAACTTTGGCGCGTAGAAGCCCGGAGTACAAACGACACTCGCCCCACCCGCCAGCGAGGAAAGCGCCGCGCCGATCAGGCCGTGAATATGAAACAGCGGCATCACGTTGAGGCAGCAATCACCTGGCGCCAGCTCCAGGGTTTCGCGGATATTCCGGGCCGAAACGCAAAGATTTTTGTGGGTCAAAGGAACGATTTTGGGTCGCGCCGTGGTCCCCGACGTATGGAGCAGCAAAGCGACATCTTCAGGCGTGGCGAATCCCGAATGCTTCGCGGGCAACGATAAATTTCCCGTGAGCGTGAATAGACCAGCCTCCGCTGCCGCGCACGGCGACAGCTCGATGATTGGGATGCCGCGCTTATGGGCGACCGTTCGAGCGGGCGACTCTGCGCCCGCTTGAACAATCAGGGCTTTTGCCTGGAGATCGTTCAGGTAAAAATCGAACTCGCTTGCGCGATAAGCAGGATTAAGTGGCGCACAGGTTGCGGCCGAGCCCGCCACCAGAAAGGCCACTGCCATTTCCGGGCCATTGGGCAAGACGACCGCGATGCGGTCAGGGCCGCCCAAACCCATTTCGTTGAGTCTCCGGACCGACTCTTCAATCTGCGCCATTAAACCGGAGTAAGTTAGCGGCGAACGTCCGGGAGCAATGATCGCGATGTTTTCGGGCATTTCGCTGGCCCATCTGCCCAACAACTCGGGAATCGTGAGTCTGGGCAATTCTCTGGTGAATCCGGTTGCCGCATTTGATGTGAGCATCGTGGTGTAGACAACTAATATCTACTCTATCGGCGCGAAGATATCGAACTTAATCTTGCCACCCGGCCGGCCATTCTCCAATGACCACAAGGCGTCGGGCAATGGGGCCTTTTTGACGAATCAGAATTCGGTACGTGTTTAGCGTAGCGTAGATTTGTAATCTGCGACGCGTTGGACGCTTCGAAAACTCGCGAGCATGCGGACGTTTTGCCGAGTGCAACTCGGCGATACGGCAGATTGAAAATCTGCGCTACGAGACCACGCTGTGCGCTAAACACGTACAGAATTCGGCACTTGGATAAAATGATTGTGCGGATGGTCCGCTTCGGTAACATCCCTCTGTCTCAAACTCAGGCCAGGTACATGCAGATTCGAGATTGACGATTGTTGATACGTGCTCCTCCCAGGCAAAAGCCGGTGTTCCGGCACCAACTTGATGGCCTTCGCGGTGACTCTGCTCACGGTGAGCAGCCGGTTCAGTCCGATGTCCGCGGCCGCCCCTCATCCGGATCGAACGCCGTATCTGGAAATCAGGAAAGCTCAGATACAGCAGCAGCAACCCGCTCACGACGCCCGCCCGGTGCGCCTTAAGTCAGAGGTTTTCCTGCCTGAAGGCACGCTCGAGAAAAACCTCGCTCACGCCCGATCCCTCCGTCCGGACGCGAACACGATTCACGCAATCGCCCGCTTCCAGCGCGTTCTGGGTCCGGCACAGCAAGCTAAACTAGCGACTGTTGGAATTCGCGTTTTGCATTACCTGCCCGACGACGCTTTTCTCGTCTCGATCTCCACATCGATTTCGCCTGACCAATTGCGTGCGGCTGGCGTTAACTGGCTCGGGGCAGTCTATCCCGAAGATAAACTACCGCCACGAGTGCAATCGTCGGGCATCGGGAGTTGGGCTATTCGCGCGGGAGAAACAGGGGACCTCCGGCTAAAGTATTACGAAGACGTTGATCTCAAAGAAGCGGCCCAAACCCTGGAGAATCTCGGCGTGCAGATAACCGAGTTAAACGAGGATTTGCTACAGTTCACGGCCAATGTGGCGCTCAACAAACTTGCCGAGATCGCCGCGATGGATTGGGTGCGCTGGATCGAAGAAGTGCCTCCTCCTCCGACCCCGTTCAACGATGGTTCTCGTGCGAATGTTCAGGCCAACACCGTCCAAACCACGCCCTACAATCTTTCCGGTGCCGGAGTCGCGGTCGGTGAGTTTGACGTCGGATATGTCGATCCGAAACATGGCGATCTTGCCGGCCGGGTTGTCCTCGCGGACGGCAGCAACACCGTGGTAAATCTTCACTCGACTCACGTCGCGGGAACGATGGCGGGCAACGGCAATTCCAGCTTTTTTAATCGCGGAATATCCCGCCAGTGGCGCGGAATGGCGCCCGCCTCGAAGATTATCTCTTACACCTTCACCGACTCCCTTCCCAAACACAAAGACGCCATCAGGAATTACGGCATCGTGGTTTCCCAGAATTCCTGGGGTCACATCGTCGGCGGCTTTTTTGGGAACTGCAGTCTTTACGGCGTTTATGGAATGAACGCTCCCGATTATGACCGGATCATCACCGGGCTTTACGGAGATCGCATCAGCGTCGTTTTCGCGGCGGGCAACGCGCGAAATAATTTCGACACCAACGGCTGCGGGGCCGGTCCGTACCATACGATCGGGCCGCCCGGCACCGGCAAAAACATCATCACGGTCGGGGCCATCAATTCCGACGACAACTCGATGACGACGTTCAGCAGTTGGGGACCAACGGAGGACGGCCGGCTGAAGCCAGAACTCGTCGCCCCCGGCGATGAAGTGGGCGGCGATGGCGGGATTACCTCGACCGCGCCGGGCAACAGTTATGCCGTTTTGCGCGGCACCTCCATGGCCGCGCCAGCGGTTTCCGGCGCGGTCGCGTTGATCGTCGAGGATTTTCGCAACCGCTTTGGCGGGCTCAATCCGCTTCCTTCAACGGTCAGAGCACTACTCGTTCATTCGGCGGCTGATCTCAACGACGGCACCAGTTGGTTCAACAAAGGTCCCGATTACGCGTCCGGCTACGGCCGTCTGCAGGTTAAGGACGCGGTGGACCAACTGCGCGGCAATGGATTCCTCGACGGTCAGGTCCAGAATGCACAAACGAACACTTACATTTTGCGCGTTCCGCAAGATGCTGCTCAGGTTAAAGTGACGCTGGCGTGGGACGATCCAGCCGCGGCGGAAAATGCGGCGCTGGCTCTGGTCAACGACCTGGACCTGGTGGTTTTAGATCCAGCCGGCGTGCGCGCTTACCCCTGGACTCTGGATCCCGCGAATCCGTCGGCGCCCGCCGTCCAAACCCAGGAGGATCATCTGAATGTCGTGGAACAGGTTTTCGTGGACCGAAGCGTCAGCCCGGGCGATTGGACCGTGCAGGTCGTGGGACACAATGTGC
>JBDTOW010000339.1:0-5393 GCA_039933075.1 Verrucomicrobiota bacterium
TCAATCGTGCCGAGATGCTTGCCGTCGGGCGAGAAGACCAGCACTCCACCCGGACCGGTGGCAAAGAGATTGCCAGCCTTGTCCACTTTCAATCCGTCTGGCAATCCCTTCTTGTCCTTGGTCATCGCCGTGGAATCAAAAAAGATTCGGCCGTTGGCGATGGTGCCGTCCGTTTCCACATCGTAGGCCATCCAAACGGCATGCTGCGGATCGGACACAGCGACGTACAAAGTTTTTTCGTCGGGAGAGAAAGCGATGCCGTTCGGGAATGTCAGTTCAGCAGTCAGCAACGTGACTTTGCCAGCTTTGGAGAGGCGATATACGCCGTTGATCATCAGTTCTTTTTTAGGGTCGTTATTGTTCCCTTCAAGCCCGTACGGTGGGTCGGTGAAATAGAGGTCACCATTGGATTTGTAGACCGCGTCGTTCGGGCTGTTAAAACGCCGCCAGTTGTAGTAATCGACGAGCCGGGTCATTTTGCCATCGAGCTCGCGACGGGCGATACGGCGGTCGCCATGCTGGCATAACACCATGCGTCCTTTGGCATCGAGCACCAATCCGTTCGAGCCTGGTTCACCTCCGCGCGGCTTTGAGCCGGTGTAACCGCTGGGCTGGAGAAACACGGTCGCGGCCGTATCGCCTTCTTTCCATTTGTAAACCACGTTGCGGGGAACGTCGGAAAAATACACGCAATGCGCGACCGGTGACCAAACCGGCCCTTCGGCCCAGGAGAACCCTTCAGCCAGCTTTTCGATTTTGGCGTCCGGCGGAAGGAGTTTGTCGAGGGCGGAATCGTTGCGCTCGATCGTGCCAAATGTTGGATATTCAATCGTTGGCTGCTTCGCCGCGGGTTTTGGCGCTGCCGCCGCAAAGACGCCTTGGACCGCAACGGCCAAAAGCACGAAGGACAAAACAATTCGTTCGAGTTCGTAGTTCATCATAAATTCTCGCAAGCGGGATTGCGGATCAAAATTAAACGGAGCGATTCGCCGGTCAAGGCAAAAGCCGATCAAAATCAAATGTGCCATCCCGCGCTGGCTGCAGCGTTAAGCCACGGTCATCATAAACCATTATGAAAAACAACGGCGATGAACCAAAAAGTGTAGAAAAACAGGAGCACAGCAAGCACTGGAATGTAAATCAGCAACGAGAGGACACGCTGTGATGGACGAATCGGCAGCGTCGCAACGAACGCTGCACCGGCAAGAATGGAATCAGCAAGGCTTACATAATCGCTGAAGGCAGTGAACCGATACGATGGCCAACGAGTAAAGAAGAGATAAATCGACGCTGCTGCAAATGGCGCCAGAGTTGCGGCGACTAACCGCCATCGAGGTCCTCTCTGCCTGATCTCGATATGGTCCAGTGTGTAGTATGGCACTCCGACTGGGCTGCGGGGCGCCACCGACGGTTCCGTCCACGCGTGAGCCACTCGTTTTGCGCACCAGCTTACAATCGGATGAAGATTTTTCTCTTATACAAGAAATAGGCGAGCAGAAAACTCATCGACATCACAACGATCGTGACGATGAGGTTGCTGTAAACTCCGGCTGCCGCGCGAACCGGGCCGCCGACCAGCCGTTCGGCTAATCGCGGAAAATCGATGAGATTGTGCGCGAGGTAGATCGCGATCGGATTCACGCCGATCCAAACAAATGGCTGCGCCCATCTTTGGAATTTCCACAGCTCGATGACTTGATAGAAAACACCGAGGAAGATGCAACCGTAGCCGCCGGCGACGAGCACATAAGATGAACTCCAAATCTTTTTGATCACAGGAAACTTTGCGCCCCAGAGAAAGCCGACCAACACGCTGGCCATGCCACTGGCGATCAGGTAAATGACCTTCTTTTGATTGGGAACCGCACCGTTCCTCAGCAGCAGCCCGGAAAAGACTCCAAGCAGGCAGGTGGCGATCGCGGGCAGAGTGCTCAGCAACCCTTCCGGATCATAATTCCCGTCCCACTTCCTGTAGGGCAGGTATTGAAAGTCGAGATGGTTTGCGAGGTTCAGACCTTCGTCGAATCGCCCGGCCACTCGGTTCGTGGTGCTGAAGAACAGAGCGTCGGCATCCGTTGTCCCAGTCTGGGCCATCAGTTGGGTGATGCTGTTCTTCTCGATATTGATGTCTCTTATCGGAACGAGGGCCATGAGAGCCCAGTAACCCAGGAGCAAAGACGCGCAGCAGGCCACCATCGCCCGCGGCTTCATCGTGCAGAAGATCAGGCTGGCGAAAAGATAACAGAGCGCGATGCGCTGCAAAACTCCCAGTAACCGGACTTGCTCGATGCCTCCGGCAATCCCGCCGTAGTAAAAGATACCGATCAGATAAAGCAGCGCGCCTCGGATCAAAACCCGTTTGAACGCCGCTGCCCGGCCATATTGGGCGATCGTTTTACTCAGCGAAAACACGAGCGACACTCCCACGATGAACACGAACAATGGGAAAATGAGATCATAAAAGGCGACGCCCCTCCACGGCTTGTGGTCCATCTGGTTCGCCAAAAGATTTACGAATCCCGAGTCGCTGATCTTGCGGAGCGCATGAACGATGTCCTCCGCGCCAACGATCCAAAACATATCAAAGCCGCGCAGCGCGTCCAACGAGAGGAGGCGTTGAGCCGTGGAACTGGGTTCACGGACGGTCGGTTGGTTCATCGGATGGAAGGATTTGAGTTTCAGGTTCGGGTAATCAGCGGAAGCTCTAGTCGAACGGCGCCTCCAGTCAAGGTGAAAAACATGAGCGGTTGGGACCGGCGAACCGAGGCAAGTCGGTGGTTCGTTGGGCAGGCAATTGGAGTTGCTTGCAGACCATGGGCAGCGCTAAATCGTCGGGAACCAGTTTAGCCATCTTGCTTGAAACACACGGAAAGCTTTTTTGAGGGAACACGAGGTATCGCGCTCCACTCCCAGTGCTGGCTGCCGGAGGAATCTTCTCGGGCGATCCTGGCCATTGTTCACGGTGTTACCGAGCACAGCGGCCGCTATTCAAACATTGTGCGCCCGATGCTTTCCGCTCAACTGGGCGTTTGTGGGTTCGATCTTCGCGGGCACGGACGGTCTCTCGGTCGGCGTGGTCATGTTGACTCCTGGCAGGATTACCTGTCCGACTTGGAAGTGTTCCTACGCAAGATCCGGACGAGTTTTCCAGGCCTGCCAATATTTTTGTTTGGACACAGCCTGGGATCGCTCATCGTTCTGGCATACGTCATGGAGCATCCCGGTGCGGTGGTGGGTGTCATCGTTTCTGGCGTTCCGATAGACCCAGTCGGAGTAGCCCGACCCTCAATCGTGGCTTTGGCTCGGATATTTTCTTCGATCTGGCCTACGTTCGCGCTGACTGGGATAGGCCCCAAACCCGGCAGACCGCCGGCATTATCTCGTGATCCGCGAGTGGAGGCCGATTTTCTGGCGGACCCGCTGCGTCTGAGACAGTTGACTGCGCGATGGGGCGTCGAGTGCCTCGCAATGGTCGCATCGGTCAAGCGACGCGCCAGCTCGGTGAAGCTCCCGCTTCTGGTGATTCATGGAGGCTCGGACCCGCTGAATTCTCTTGGTGGAGCCCAGGAGTTTTACAACCAGGTGGACTTCCCGGATAAACAGATGCAAATCTATCAGGATAGCTACCATGAACCCCACAATGACCTGGACCACGAGAGGGTGGTCGGCGACCTTCGCCACTGGATTGAACGCCATCTGTAACGCGTTCAAACACGCTCTGCACGGCGTTCGTATGCATGTTCAAGCACAACAAACCTGGTTATGTGCCAGATAAGTCAGATCCTACCAGTCGTTGCCATTCTGCTTGTTGGATGCGCGACTGCACCCACCGCCAGACTGGCGGCGGAACATCCGAATGAGCAAGCGCAGATTCGACGGCGCTTGGATGAGATTTTTAATGCCGCGAAGAAAATGGATTTCAATCGGTTGGATGGATATCACTTTTACGGTCCGAAGTTTACAAAGTTTGCCGCTGAGACACCCGGCAGGCAAGACGCCGCGGCGGCGCGCCAGGGCGAGCGCGATGGATTGGGATCAGCGGTAACTCACACCATCGGAATTCGCCAAACTTTTTGAGAGCTTTCAAACCCGCGGAATTTTACTTCGGAAGACTCAGCCGGCGCTTTGATCGTCTTGAGGAATACCCTGGTTTCCGGCCGCTGATACAGTTCGTTCGAAATGGTCAGGTCGTCGCCCTGGCAGCAGCCGACCATCCGTGCCGCCAGGTTGATTGTGCTCCCAAAAAAATCGAGTTTGTCGTTCGCATTAACAGCCAAACACGGGCCGATGTGCAGGCTGCTCTTGAGACTCAAGCGCGCGGATGGATCAGGGTCCGGATTCGCTTGAGGAAGCTTGTCGTGCATTTGCCGCACTGCGGCAAACGCCTCGTCGACCTGGCTGAAGACGGCCATCACCGCGTCGCCGATAGTCTTCACGATGGCGCCGTGGTGTTCGCGGATGGCTTCGGTCAGCACGTAAAAGTGATTTCGCACAAGAACGTAGGCGGGAGCGTCACCGACTTCGTTGTACATTGCCGTTGAGCCGCGAAGATCGGTAAACAGAACAATCTGCGACCCGACGGTAACATTTTCACGGGGCGAGATAATCTCGGTGGCGAAAAGATCTCGGAACTCCTGCCAGTTGGTCACCTGTGCCGCGGTCAGGATATCATCGCTCCACTCCATTCTTTCGAGGATTAACTGCACGGGAAATTCATTGGGATTGAAAACCTGCGCAGCGCGATCCTCGATATTGCCATATCTAAACCAGACTTCGAGTTGATCGGGCCGGCAGGCAATCACCGGTTGATACGGCGCAGGTAGTTGGTCGTCGGCCTGCAAAACCACCGGGTCTTTTATTTGTGGCGAGCGCAACCGATAGCGCTGGGCCAGGTCCGGGATTTTCCATGCCCGGCGCTGGCCAGGCTCGAGCAGGATCTGACTTGCGATATGTGGTTTGCCGCCCGGACCCGCAAGACAAAACGTCTGCCGATCGTTCGCGCGAATGGTCGAGTTGACGGCGAATTTCAACTCAACTGAC
Organism: Verrucomicrobiota bacterium; assembly: GCA_039933075.1. Lineage (GTDB taxonomy): Bacteria > Verrucomicrobiota > Verrucomicrobiia > Limisphaerales > JACPZS01 > JBDTOW01. Next base: position 5,041 of record JBDTOW010000339.1, read on the forward strand.
TTGTCAAATTCCGCGTCGAATTTGATCTGGCAGACTTCGCAGTGAGAAGCGCGCTCGAGGTTTGCCAACGAAAGCACGGGAGGTTGTCGCGTCGAGCGGCAATTCGGACAAAGAACTTCCCAACTGAAATTAAGCAGGCCGGAGCGCGTCGCTTCGAGAAACAGTCGCAAGACCTCCCATCGATCGCGTTTCCAGGCGCGAGCAACCGCCAGGGGGCGGATATGATTTATCTCGACGTCCGGAGAGTTCCGAATGAAATCGTCCAATCGATGAACCAGATCTTCGGGTTGTTGGGTGGCTCGCAACTTTTCCAGCCCGGCTTGCAGCGGCTGCTCGGAAACGGAACCGATGGG
>JBDTOW010000340.1:0-5392 GCA_039933075.1 Verrucomicrobiota bacterium
CGACGAAGTCCAGCAGTGGCTGTTTGGATCTTGCGAGTCGTGGCACATGATGAACGATCTGCGAGGAATCATGTCCGGCATCTTCACCAAAGCAGAGGAGTGGGGCTACTGGCCGGAGGGTCGGCGCAACCCAATATCTCGCGTGAAGATTGGCGAGAAGTGGAGTGTGAGACCGGAGAGGATACTGACCCCGGAACAGACGATGAGAGTACTCGCGCGGTTGAGCGATCCGACTTTGCTAGTCATCGAAACCACCATCGCCACTGGCGTGAGAATCTCGGAAATCCTGGGCTTAACTTGGCGCAACGTGGATCTTGAGAATGGCGTAATCCACATCGTGCAGCGCAACTGGCGTGGCGATATCGATGACCCGAAGTCGAAGACCAGCAAACGCCCTTTGACTTTGGGATACCTGGTCGATCGCTATCGCATAAAGGCCCTTGCCGCGAATGCAAAGCCAGACAACTGGGTGTTCGTTCGCACAGACGGCAGTGGGCTACCATTGTGGGATTCCGGTGTGCGGCAGGCTCTAAAGCGGGCGGCCGCGGCGGAGGGATGCGATTTCCCAGGTCTCGGTCCGCATTCGTTCCGGCGCGCAAATATCACGTGGCGGCAGGAGGTCGGTGGGTCGAGTATTGAGGCATCTAAGATCGCTGGCCACAGCACCGTCAGGATGACCGAGGAGTATACGAAGATCCAACTCACCCGGCAGGACCAACTCACGCGCCTTATCCAGGAGCGGTTAGCGAGCGTCGGCGGAACGGGGCCAGCGGTGGTGCAGTGACGGTACCCTTCGTCGATTTGTTGAGATTCCGGAGTGATTACTGCGTCACTGAGGACTTTTCTACGATTCAATCCCAGAACGTACGGGGACCGAGTCCTTCGGCAAGACGTTTGATCGGTTTAGGTTGCGTCAATACCCAGCTCTTTCGTACGATACGAAGTCTGATCACTCTCGCAACCTTGGATAGCCTGGTCATAGGGCCAGTCGGCATCGTTTTCAGCACCGCGCCGCAAACAGCGACTGGGACTGATGGAAAGACCTACTACGTAAAGGGCTGGGACAGCGATGTCGCCTTCTCTGAAGTGGTAGGCTGCTTGTTGGCGACCGAGGCCGGACTGCGAGTCCCTGCGGCTGCGGTGTGCAGCTTCAATGGACAGTTGTGCGCCGGTGTTGCAGAGGTAGAACACCCTATCAGAATGATCGCCCCATGGCTGGGTAATACGAATGCAATTGTCAACCGGAGTGATCTCTAAGTAGTGGGTCAGTTTGAATGTTAAGGGTTTTTAACGAAGTGCCCGTGAGAACTTTCGGCAACTAGCCGCACTTGCTGTTACATGCGGCACATTTCGGACGAAGACCTTGAACGTCACTACCTAGGAATGGTCACGGACGAAAGTGAGCTTGCCGCGATTGAGGAGCATCTCCTGCATTGCGGTGAATGCTTGGATCGCGCACAAAAGACCGACAGCTACTTGAACGCTATTAGGATTGCGTTGATGCGAAGAGGTCCGAGGTAACACTTGGAGCAGTACCTTCTCGCTCTTTTGATCTGTATCGCCAGCGACTTGGAAGTGGCTAAAAAATTAAGGCTCAAACTTCTAGCGTTGGGCGATTTGGAGCGACGACTGGTTGGGTTGAGGCTTCCTGTAGTTCATAAGCGTTAATGATCTGCTTGACGTCATAGAGGCTTAACATTAAAACAGGGAAGATAGCCATGTGCTCAGAGAAGACGGGGTCCTTTCCATAAGCGCGGAAACAGATAAATACTATGGCAGTCATACGGACCTGCAATTTCACATGGAAGTCACCCCGGAGACCATCCTTGGCAGAAAGGCCACCGGTGTGGGAGCCGTTGCGCTTGCGATGCAAAGCAGTGCCGGGTGGACGCTGATCGACGGCGTGGACTTAATCTCCTGAAACCGAAACAAGCGATAGATCGCGCCGACGACGTGGGTAGAACATTCTGGCACTACTCCCGCCTCGTAGACGAGGGGCAGGCGACGGGTCCGATCCGCAAGATCGGCGTTGTTCTCAATGGCCTGTCCATCTCAAACCGCGGGAGCACGATGCGCACGATTACGCGCTCCATCGGCTGGAAGCGGAGGCGGACACCACGATAGACGCTGCCTCGACCGAGGCAACTGCGAAGCTTGAGCGAGAACTTCAAGCGGTCAGGTGATCCTTCTTATCGTGAAGTCTGTCCGCTTTGCCGTCGGAATTCACACTGCCCACGTAGCCCCCACGTGGGCATCCTCCTTATAGAGAAATCAATTGTTGTCTTCTCCAGCAGACAACATTTGAAACCCTGGGCAACCGCGCGCGAAGGCAATCCATGTGCCGTCTTTGTGCGTGGAGTCCTGGAGTCCGTCTGGAGTCCAGACGCCAAAAAGGACGCCCGTGGCGTCCACCGGCGTCCAAGTCGTGATACGCTAAGTCTTGTGTTTCTGGTGTTCCTGCCCGTAAGTGATTGATATTTCTTAAATGGCATGGAAGAGGTCAACGGTTCGAACCCGTTCAGGTCCACCAAAACAAAGAAAATAAACAACTGATTTTCCTAAACGACAGTCTTAACTATGGAGATTGCCCGCGTCGAGGTTATTCGTTCTGAAGCCGGGCTCCGCAACAAAGACAAGCATGGCGATCGTTGCAGGACTCGAAGGCCGGCCAGTGTGAAAATCGAATCCGTGTTTTGCGACATACACCCGGCGTGCCAACTGAAAGCTACCCCTATCGATTCAGACGCCGCAAGCTGGGTTCTTCAACAGCGAAGGTTAAGCTGTACCAGTCCAAACTGCGAACGGCAGTTTCATTACGACTTCGGCTATTTTCAATTCCATGTTGGTCAGGAGCCTGATTTCGGCGATTTGAAGGTGAAGCCAAAGTGCCGCAAGGATCACGACACAATCTATATGCTCCTCACCAGGATTGATGGCGAGCTGACCTATGCCTGCTTCGCACCCGATTGTACGTCAGCGGCGGCTTACGCTGGCTAAGAAGTCAACCAACCGGATTACGCCCCCGCGTTAGTCGAAAGGGCCCATTAGCGCTAATAGAGCCATCGAACGACATGTGGCGACAATGAGTGCGGATCCGTTTGTGTCATGCTGAAAAGTGATCCAGACAAATCAGCACATTCAGCAGATCCTTGCCGCCGCCAGCTTCGCGGCCAAAAAACATTCAGCCCAGAAACGAAAAGGCAAGTTGGGAGAGCCTTACGTCAATCACGTTCTGGAAGTCGCCGAACTGGTTGCCGGGGCGCTGGCAGAACCCGATAGCAAGTTGGTGGTCGCGGCGCTGCTCCACGACACTGTCGAAGACACCGACACCAGTCATCAGGAACTTGAGGAATACTTTGGGCGCGATGTTGCGGCCCTGGTCGCCGAGTTGACTGACAACAAGGCGCTCCCTAAAAGTGAGCGGAAACGGCTGCAAATCGTGAATGCACCGAAAAAGTCGGAAAGGGCGGCGATGATCAAGCTAGCCGACAAGATTTCCAATCTCAGATCTATACTGGCAAGCCCGCCCGTTGATTGGAATTGGGCGCGGAAGAAGGAATACTTCGATTGGGCGAAACAGGTGGTCGATGGATTGACGAGTGCGAATCCGGTATTGAAGGCGGAGTTTGACAGGGTCGTGAAATCGCTTGATGAAGCTGTCCAGCCTGAAGCGGTCCAGCCATAAATTCGCCGCCGCCGAACTGGAGTCCATTGGGTAGTTGAGGTCGTCCAACGCGGTAAATAAATGCCACGACTTTCACTCTCCTCCATCCGGCTCTGCGAGAACTTGATTGCAGGAGCTGACCGCCCGCATGCGGACAGGGATCATGGTGAATTTCGGAGATAGGCGCCCCCGGCATCGCGTCCGGTGGGATGATTGGAGTGTTTGTCAGAGTCACTCGCCGTATCCCGAGCCTCCTCCCCGTGGCACACTTCAATAATCGTTCAAAACGTTTCATACACTTTCCGTAGTCCCTCTTTAAAGCCATCCTTCGCGATTCAGCGTCTCACGTCCACGCAACTTCAGTCGCGCTTACTACGCTCAAACCGGTCTTGAGCATGCCTGGGTAAAGGCCCACACAACGAGCGCCGCCAAAGAGTAAACTAATTCCCATGGCAAGTGCACACATTTCGATGTGGGACATTGATGCGCCTGTGGGCAATCATCAAGTGAATGGGCAGGACGATGTCCGCCTGGTACAGTCGATGTTGATTGCCTTGATCTGGGCCAGCGCTCGCAACACCAATCTCCTTCCCGGAGCCAAGCTCCAGGCTACTGGCGTGTTTGATGACCTTACCGGAGCTGCGATCAGGGTGTTTCAAGACTTGATGAACAAAAAGTATCCGGGGAAGTACCCTTCAGATGGGGTCGTCAGACCTCTCCACTCGCCGGAGCGTGTCGATTGGACAGTAAGAAGCCCGAACGGCAAAAACTCGATAATGGTTGCTCTCAATTTCGAATTGCGCGCCGTGAACAAGGCGTTACACCAATCGATGGGAGAAAAGCTGAAAGAGCGGATCCCGTAAAACATCAGTGGGTTCGCTCCCGCGCGTGTTAAAGCATGCGGGGTACCGGGCCGAGGTGGCGAGGATCACCGGCCCTCGGACGATTTTGCAAATGCTGCCGAGCCGGGAATGTTCAGTTCGATCTCCGTCCCGGAATCAACTTCACTCCAGATTCTCAGTTTCGCGCCCACGAGTTTGGCGCGTTCCTGCATCCCCGCCAGGCCGTAGTGCCCCGCACGCCCGCCCAGATCGAGAAGTTTTTGGTCGATACCTTTGCCGTCGTCCCGCACACTTAACGAAAACTGCCGCGGCTCGTATCGGATCTTCACCTCAATCCGTCCCGCTTGAGAGTGCCGGAAGGCATTGCGCAGCGCCTCACCCGCGATCCGGTAGACGTCGTTCTGAACCAGTGGAGCGAGTGCCCGGGGGTCGCCTTCCACAGCCACACGAAACTCCACCGGCGTCCGGCCCCCTTGATCGGCAGCAAATACTTCGCCCAGCGATCGGATCGCCCGAGGTAGATCGTTGCTATCGGCCTGTGTCGAACGCAAACCCTGCACCGCATCGCGGCCCTCGTTTATCGCCTGCCTGGCCTGTTCGACGACACGGTCAAGTGTCTTCTGCGCCTCGGCCGGGCGCTCAGGGATCAGGTGCCTGACCGATGAAAACTTCATCAACACCCCTTGAAAACTCTGCAGCAGGGTGTCGTGCAATTCACGCGCGATTCGCGTGCGCTCATTCAGCCGCTCTTCCAGGCGAAGTTCCAGCATGCGACGCGCTATCGCCCAGCCAAAGAATGCGGCAATGAGGACCGTGGAGACCGCGGTTGCCGGTACAATCAGAAGCGCCCGGCGCTGGACATCTCTCATGTTGGCGACGGCACGCG
>JBDTOW010000341.1:0-5388 GCA_039933075.1 Verrucomicrobiota bacterium
GCTGGAAGCGATCAGCAGCGGCACGGTGTCGTCGAAAGATCTCAGCGCGGACCTCGTCCGGCAGTTGCGCAATTTGAAGAATGCGGAGCTGGACCAGGCAATTCAAAAAGTCTGGGGCGCCTATCGAGAAAGCACTGAAGATAAAAAGCAGGAGATCGAAAAATACAAACGGATTTATCGCGCCGGCGGATCCACGCCGGGTGACGCTTCGCGCGGCCGCGCGGTGTTTGTCAAAGCCTGCCAACAATGCCACACGCTCTTTGGCGTGGGCGGTAAAGTCGGCCCCGATATCACCGGCTCCAACCGCGGTGACATCGATTACGTGCTCCAAAACGTCCTCGATCCAAACGCGGTCATCCCGAACGAGTATCGCGCCTGGAATCTCGAAACGAAAGACGGACGCAGCATCACCGGCATCGTGAAACAGCAGGACGACAAAGCGGTGACCGTCGCCAGCGCCACCGAAACCGTCATCGTTCCGCGAAATGAGATCGCTTCGCTGCGGGAGAGCGAACTCTCGATGATGCCCGAAGGTTTGTTGGTGAACCTCAGCGATCAGGAAGTCCGCGATTTGATTTATTATTTGAGCCGCCCCGGCCAGGCACCGCTCATCGCCACGCCCGACACGGTGAGTCTCTTCTTTAACGGCAAGGATTTGACCGGGTGGGATGGCGATGAGTCGCTTTGGAAAGTCGACAATGGCGAGATCGTCGGTCGCACGGCCACCGGCCTCAAGCACAACGAGTTTTTGAAAAGCCAGATGATGCTCGGAGATTTTCGACTGGTGGTGAAGATGATTTTGGCGCCGAACAAAGAAAACGGCGGCATTCAGTTCCGCAGCGAACCGCACGGCGATTTCGAAATGAAAGGTTACCAGGCCGATGCCGGGTCCGGATGGTGGGGCAAGCTTTACGAGGAAAATGGCCGCGCCATCCTGTGGGACAAGTCGGGCGAAGCTTACGTGAACCGGGACGGCTGGAATACCTATGAAGTCGTGGCGGTTGGAAGCAAGATTCGCACAGCGATCAACGGCCATCTTTGCGTTGATCTGGACGATCCCCAGGGCGCCCGGCAGGGGAACATCGGCCTCCAGATGCATGCGGGCGGGACGCTGGAAGTTCGGTTCAAGGATTTCAAATTGGAGTTGAATCCGAAACTGGAGTTGCTGACCGTGCAGAAACGAAATTGATCAAAACCTCAAATCCGATGGCTGTCAGGATTTGGTTGCCGTCATGAATATTAATTTCTGGCTCTTCGATTTGAAGCTCGCCCGCACTTGGGCGGTATCAAGCAACGCGGCATCGGGCGGGCAGGATGTTTTCACCATTGTTTTGGTTGAGCTCGAGGATGACCAGGGACGACGCGGCGTTGGCGAAGCCGCGCCGTCGAGCCGTTACAACGAATCGGCCAAAACGGTTAAGGCGTTTCTGAAGCGGGTCGACCCCAACCGGCTTTCTTTCGCGAACGTCGTCGCGAGCATGGACTATCTGGAGTCGGTGGCTCCGGGGAATTACGCAGCCAAGACGGCGATCAATCTCGCGTTGCTGGACGCGGCTGGACGACACGCGGGCGAACCAATTTACGAATTATTGAACCTCGGCTTCACTGAGAATCAGCACGTGACCTCGTTCAGCGTCGGCATCGATCGCCCTGAAATCATTCGTCAAAAAGTTCTCGAAGCGGACGGTTATCCTGTCTTGAAGCTGAAAGTGGGCAGCCCGAATGACCGGGAAAATCTGGCCGCGTTGCGCGAAGTCGCCCCGAAGAAACCGGTGCGCGTCGATGCCAACGAAGGTTGGACGACAAAGGAAGAAGCTTTGAGGAGCCTCGAATGGCTGGCTGCGGATGGCAACATTCAATTCGTCGAGCAGCCGATGCCCGTGTCAACGCCAGCGCGCGAACTAAGCTGGTTGCGGAAGCGTTCGCCGCTGCCGCTGTTCGCGGACGAATCGTATCATCATGCGAAGGACGTGGCGCTCTGTTCAGAATGTTTTCACGGGGTGAACGTCAAGCTCGTGAAAGCGGGCGGCATCACCGGTGCGCATGAAGCGCTGCTGGCGGCGCGAAAGGCCGGACTGAAAACGATGATCGGTTGCATGATCGAATCGAGCGTCCTGATCAGCGCCGCTGCGCATCTGGCGGAGCTCGCCGATTACCTGGATCTCGATGGGAATCTGCTGATCACGAATGATCCGTACGCAGGCGTAACGGCAGACAGAGGCGTCCTCGCCTTTGCCAGCGCGCTGGAAACGACCGGCCTGCGCGTACGGGCGCGCCAGGCTGAGTAATCGCGTTCGCGAAGGGAGCGCCGAGCGATTCCGGGGCCGTTGACGTTCTCCCAACGTCCCTGATCTTTTCGGCGGCGTTGGAGTTCGAGCAACTGAGTCGGAGGTGGCGCATGAGACATGATAGAGTGGTTGTGGCAATTTCCCAAACTTCTCGGTTGTGTCCTAATAAAGGCGCTACCCTGAAACATAGAATCGTTGCGCGATGATTCGCTGGAAGGCATTCTCGCAACAAGCATTGAGTTTGCATCCGGGCAGAAAAAAACGAAATGGGCGATCTTTAGCCGGAGATACAGGAAGTTGTGTAGCGATAAATTTTCAAACTGTCTGACCAATAGTTCGACGGGAAACCGGCCTTGCGTTTTAGTTGTGTCAGGAAGAGAGCCTTGTCGGTTACTCCCTCCCACGCCGACGGAAGCAACGTGCTGCGCAAAGTGCTCTCTTCAAGAATCAAACCATCAACGCCGGGTCGTAATTGATCGACCAACTCGTCCTCCGAGGAAAATTGCAAGGCTTCCGGGCGGTTCAGAATCGAGATTTGAATTCGCAGCCGTGAGATCTCCTCGTGCTTCACTTCGGGAAAGCGCGGGTCTGAAAAAGCCGACTTAAATGCGTATTTCGCCACATTGCGAACGAGGGAATCGAGATCATCGAGTGTGCCCACACAACCTCGCAGCTCGTTATCGGCGCTGAGGGTGACGAAAACGGGTCGTAGAATCTGCAACTCGGCCGGGTATTCCGACGAATTTACCGGTTTTGCCGTTCTGAACTCCAGTCCGTGCTCGATGGAACTTGCGGCAAGCAGCAGGAGAATTTCCTGGTGCTCGGCGGACAACAATATTTTAGCGCAATCGCACGAAGGGACTTCGACGTTCTCGTTGCTTTGTCCGGGGTCTTCCATCTTTTCTGACGTGGCAACTCGCGTTAATTTTGTCTAATCAAATACAAAGGCGCCGTAACCAACGACGCGGTCATGCGGGCCGGCCGTGTCACCGGAATTGCGCAGATCGAGTGTTTGTCCTTTCAAGGAGTGATCGCCTGCGCTGAGCAGGAGCCCGCGAATTGGAAGGTGCCCGCAAGCCTGTCTGCTTCCGATTTTGTCACCAGCGCCTTCCTCAATCAACCGTGCTGTCTCCTGATCAATCTGCCGGGCTGTTTCGTAATCGTGGTAATGGCTTAAATCGGAACTGACAACAATCCGGGTTTCCCGCCCGCCCCACAGCTTTTCGATTACTTCTTTGATTTCCCGGTCGGTTGCCACTCCTACAACCAGCGGCACGATCGAAAACCCAGAGAGAATAGCCTGCAAAAAAGGCAATTCCACTTCCAGGCTATGTTCGTGTTCATGTGCTGCTTCAAGGAAACAAATTTGCGGCAAAGCCCGAATCTGATCGATGGCCTCCTTATCGACGCACACGGTTCCCAATGGCGTCCGGAAGGCTTCAGCCTGACTGACAGCGATTCCTTCGAATGAAACGTGATGGGACGGCCCTAGCAACACGATCCTTTTAATGGACTCTTGGTCTCGTTCGAACCGGGCGAAGGCCGATCCGGCCACGACTCCGGAATAAATGTAACCGGCGTGCGGCGCGATTACCGCCTTAGGCATTGCATTTCCAGGAACCGTGGCAGTCGACAGAAAATCCGTTACCATGCGACCCAACTGAGCCGGATCGCTGGGATAGAATGTTCCCGAACAGACCGGCTGACGAGTTGCCAGCGAATCTGATGTGAACGCTGTTTCCATTTGGATCAAGTGCCGTTAGTTTAGGGTAACCGACCGTGGCAGCCGGCTGTAGTATGCCGCCATCGTGTCCCCGGTTCTCACCTCCGCCGCTCCACCAACCGGCCAAACGCCGGGCAGCGAATATTGGCACCGGGGACATTTTCCGTCACCGGTGATGGAATACGAGCGGATCAAATAACCATGTCGTTCGATGACCGTTTCACGGCATTGCGGGCAGCGTGTGTTTTCCCAGGCGCCGACCCGGCCGGGCAGATTCCCGGCGTAAACGAAATGCAGTCCTTCCTCGGCCCCTATCTCCGCGGCGCGGACCAGATCCTGCGCTGTGGTATTGTTCGGCTCGGTCAGCTTGTAATCTTTATGAAAAGCGGTCACGTGCCAGGGAATGGCGCGACTGATGGAAGCGATGAATCGGGCGGCCGCGCGCAGTTCCTCATGGCCATCGTTGAACCCGGGCACAATCAACGTCAGAACTTCCAGCCAGATGCCCCGCTTGTGAATCATGCCAATGGTTTCGGTCACCTGCTTGAGCGTCCCACCCAGAGTGCGATATCGCTTATCATCGAAGCTCTTTAAATCGACTTTGTAGGCCGTGATCCAGGGGCGCAAAAAATCCAACGCCTCCGGAGTCGCGTTCCCGTTGGAGACAAACGCGCAAAGAAAACCTTCGGCTTTGGCCTGGCGAAAAACGGAGACCGCCCATTCCGCCGTAATGAGCGGCTCGTTATAGCTTGAGACTACGAGCCGCGCATCCTGCCGCCGTGCCGCCGTCAGAAGTTGGTCGGCACTGACGGTCTGAATCGGGGCGACGGACGCCTCGTCCCGCAGCGCCTGGCTCGTTACCCAGTTCTGACAATAAGAGCAATGGAAGTCGCATCCCATCATTCCGAATGTCAAGGCATCGGTGCCGGGATGAACATGGAAAAAGGGTTTCTTCTCGACCGGATCGCACTGGAGGGCCGCCACGTAACCGAACGGAACGCGCAATTGGCCTGCCTGGTTAAAGCGTACTTTGCAGATGCCCCGTCTGCCTTCCGGGATGAGGCAGCGATGCCCGCAAGCGACGCACCGAATTCGCTCACTCTCTAGATGCCATAGTGTGCCGATAGCGGTTTGGCGATCGAGCACGTCAGCCAGGTCTTCGTTGACGACACCAGGCTTGGCCGCGGAATTTCCGTCGGGCGACGTCGAAGCCGAAAAGATCGATTTGTGTTTATCTGCGTCTGACATATGAACCTGTGAAGATTCTCGTTCAAACTAAGGCGTGTGTCAAAACCACGACGCAAATTGTCAGGTCGCTGGTCACTCTCTTTGAACCTTCCCATAGGAGCGCGGATGCCCACATCCGCGAGTTCACGT
>JBDTOW010000342.1:0-5385 GCA_039933075.1 Verrucomicrobiota bacterium
GCACTTGCCAATATGCTGCAGAATACAATTCTGCGATACAGCAGATTACAAATCTGCGCTACGCGGTGCAAAGCAGGAATGACCCACGTTGAGCAAGTCCAGGTTGAACGATTGTGGCAACTTAATGGCACTACGACTGGCAGGCGTCAGCGAGGCCGCCGGGCTTGCGGTGATTCGCAGTCGGACTACGCGCTGAAATTCTGGCAGAGCGAAAACGAAACCGAATATCAGAGCCGTTCGCGGCCCGCATACCCGGACGAGAGATCGTGCCAGAAATCGACATCTTCGTCATCCTGTTCCCAGCAGAGAAAGGCTTCCTTGCCGCCGATGATTGCCGGGAAGTCGATCAAGCCGCGATCGATGTCTTTGATTTGGATCTCGCGATTCGCGAATTCGAGCAAGAAACCTTTCATATCCGCAATTGTCTCAACCCAGCGATTCACCGAGTCACCGCCGAGGTCAGCCCCGCTCGCGAGTGGTTCGGTGAAGCAGGCTTCATATTCTTCGAGGCGTTTGCGGGACCGGGAAAGTTGGTTAAGCCACTTCCGAATGGCGGGCAAAAGCGCGCGCGCCTCGTCACGCGTGTAGTGCTTGTGGAATTGAAATGCCATAGCTCAACGCAGCGGAGCGGTCTCCAGAGAATGCGATTCCAATTTTTTTTGAATTTTTGCGCTAGCTCCGAGGGCGAGCGCCTTGCGCCAGGCACCCTGCGCCTGGTCGATTTGATTTAGTTTCGCGTAAAGGTCGCCCATCAAGTCAAACAAACTCGGATCGGTGTTTTCGGTACGGTTGGCGAGATCTTTTTGGACGCAGGTCAACGATTTCTCCCAGGTGTCGCGAGCTTTCTCCGATTGTTTGAGCTCCGCATACACGTCCCCCAGATGATCATACAAGGTTGGGTCCGGTTCTTTCGTTTGCTCGATCGCCTTCAAAATATAGGGAAGCGCTTCGCTCGGAAGCTTGAGTTTGAAGAGCACCCAGCCGAGGCTGTCCAGATAAGCGGCGTTTTTCGGGTCCAGTTCAACCGCCTGCTCGATCATGGCACGGGCTTTGTCCAGGTGGATACCCAGGTCGGCGTACATGTAACCGTAATAGTTCAGGGCCTGGGTGTATTTCGGAGAGAGTTCCAGGCATTTCGAGAAGTATTTCTCCGCCTGAGAATAATCCTCCTTGCGTTCATACGTTTCACCGAGATGGAAATAAAAAACGTGGTTCAGCCGTTTGGGGTCGGTGGCGCTGGCGAGGACTTCGGCAGCGGTGTAATGGGTGAGCGCGTTGTCATATTTGCGCAACGCGCTGCTGGCGATTCCCGAATACCACTCCATCGCGAAACTTTGCCGAAACTTCGCCCGGGCGCGGTCGAGTGTCGCGAGCGCATCTCGAGATTTCCCAAGATTGATTTGCAACAAGGCCAGGTCGTAATAAAATTGCTCGGTTTCCGGACTCAACAATACCGCCGTCTCGAGGTAATCTTTGGCTTTGTCATATTTTTCCTGCTCCTGGGCGATAATCCCCAAGTAATAGTAGGGTGTCGGATTGGTTGGTTTGTCGCGAATCAGGGCCTCCAATTGCTCCACTGCCTTCTTTTTGTCGTCGGTGCTGAGATAAAGGTCGATCAGTTTGGCGCGCAGATTTGGTTGGTCCGGCTCCTGTTGGAGGATCTGCTCGTAGACTTTCACCGCCTTTTGGGTTTCAGACATCAATTTGTAACCGTCTGCCAGCCTCTCGAGGAGCATCGGATTCTCCGGCTTCAACTCGGTCGCGCGGTTCAAAGCATCGAGCACTCGCGGTTTGACAAGATCGCTTTCTTCCTTTCGGAGCTGGCCATAGTCGGCGAACGTTTCAGCCAGATCGATCAAAGAAGCGGCATCCAAATTAGGTTGTTTGGCTGCGGCGTCCAGAATTTCGAGGCCCGCTTTCGCCTGGCCGTTCTGGAGGTAGATTTTCGAAAGGTTTTGATAAGCCTGCAGCGATCGCGGCGTTTTCTTGATCGCGTTCCGATTTGCCGCAATGGCGAGATCGGTTTTGCCTGACTGCGCGTAGGCCAAACCAAGCCAGGCATCGACCAGGCCGGTGGAATCGGGCATGGCTGCAGCCCGGACTAGCAAATCCACCGCTTTATCTCCCTGCTTTCTTTGGATCAGCCGGCGCGCGACATCCAGGACAAGCGATTCATTGTCGGGATCGGAAAGTGCCGCCTGGTAGAATTGGTCGAATGCCTGGACCGGCTCATCATTCATCTCGTGAATGATGCCGCGCGCGAAACGTGCGAGTGCCTCTACTCGCAGCTCCTCGGTCTGGGTCAGCAACAGGTCCGTGTTGTCCGCCGCCGTCCGGTGGTGGCTCGGCTTGGCTTTTGCGGCTGATCGTTCGGAGCTCGAAGTCGTGCCGCAGCCGGCGAACACCAGGCATCCGAGGCCACAGAAAATACTTGAGAGATGGACAAACTGTTTCATGTAGTCGGATGATAAAGCAGAGTACAGCCCGAAACCTTCGAGCTGTCCTGGTCGGTCGTAAGATTTTCGACTGGCGCGTCGGACTACTTCTGCCACGTACGTTTCTTGTGGCGATTCGCGCGCAGTTGTTTGCGCCGTTTGTGTTTGTTAATTTTTGCTTTTCGACGTTTTTTTAATGAACCCATATTAGTTTTAAACCGCTGACTGGCTCAATATACCACCTTGTTCAAAGGATATTCAATGATTCCTTCCGCTCCCGCGGCTTTCAATCGAGGAATCAATTCTCGAACGATGTGCTCGTCAATTATCGTCTCCACGGCAACCCAGCCGGATTGACTCAAACTCGAGATTGTCGGATTACGCAGCGCCGGCAGGCTCTCCAGGAGTTTCGCTAGGTCCTTCTGGGCGATATTCATTTTTAGTCCCACTTTCGCTTCGGCCTCGAGCGCGCCCCGCAGCAAAAGCGCTAGCGTTTCAATTTTCTGCCGCTTCCACGGGTCTTTCCAGGCTGCATGATTGGCAATCAATCGCGGCGTCGAAACCAGCAACGTATCCACGATTCTAAGATTGTTCGCGCGCAACGAGGACCCGGTCTCGGTAATTTCCACAATCGCATCGACTAATTCGGGCGCCTTCACTTCCGTTGCTCCCCACGAAAACTCCACTTCGGCCTTTACACCGTGCTTTCTGAGGTATTTTCGGGTGAGCCGAACAACCTCGGTCGCGATTCTTTTTCCCGCCAAATCCTTTGGTGACTTGATCGGGGAATTTTCCGGGACCGCCAGCACCCAGCGCGCCGGCTGGCGGCTGACCTTGCTAAAGACGAATTCACCCACTTCGTGCACGTCCGACCCATTCTCTTGTATCCAGTCCACGCCGGTGATCCCGCAATCGAGGTAACCATGCTCGACGTAGCGGCTGACCTCCTGCGCGCGAATGAGTCGAATTTCCATCTCCTCGTCGTCCACGTACGGAAGATACGAACGGCTGCTTACCCGGATGTTATACCCGGCTTTGGCCATCTTTTCGATGGTCGCATCTTGCAGGCTGCCTTTCGGCAGGCCGAATCTTAACATTAATTTGCTCTTCATATCCTGGATATTGCGATCTCCGTCGTGGGCGAGAATAGATCCTAAGCCCGGTGGATCCGCCCCGGGCGTAACGGCAAAGAAATCTTTGTTTTGGTTCTGGCCGGCCTCACTTGTCGGTAAAAAAAGTTCGACGCCCATTCACTACAATCTTCTTTCGAGCCAGCGCCGTAAGCGTGGCCGGATAAAGTTCATGTTCCGCCTCCTGGATTCGGGCGTGCAAACTGTCCGGCGTATCAATGTCCAGAATCGGCACAACCTTTTGTGCGATGATTGGTCCCGAGTCCACCCCCTGGTCCACGAAATGGACTGTGCAGCCGGTGAACTTGACGCCGTGATCGAGTGCTTGCTTCCACGATTCCAGCCCCGGGAATGCTGGCAGCAAGGAGGGATGGATATTAATGACTCGCTGCGGGAAGGCGCGCAGAAATTCGCCCTTCAATATCCGCATGAACCCGGCCAGCACCACCAGATCAATACGGGCGTTCTGAAGCGCGGTGATGAAGGCCGCCTCTGCCGCTTCATCAAGCTTGGTGCGATAATTCCCCGGCGCGATGAATCGGACCGGAATACCCCGCTCGCGGGCTCGTTCCGAGATTCCAGCGTCCGCAACGTCACTCAGAACGAGGCCCACTTCAAGAGGCGAATCCGGAGCGGAGCACGCGTCGTCAATGGCGACGAAATTTGAGCCTTTCCCCGAACCCAGCACGCCCAAACGCAATTTGTTACCTGTCGTCACGCGGCCCTCTTAGTACTAGAGGTGACCTTCAAAACAAGCAAAAAGGCTCCTCGGCCCAGCAATTCATTTTGGAATGAACCGTCGTAAATCGAGGAGTTTCATTACTCCAACCCACTGGATTTTCATAATCAGCATTGCTGGGGCGCAACTCACGCTTTCCGGTCTTGATTAGAGCTCCGGTGAGCGGCGTTGGAAAATAATTTCATTTTTTGCGGGACTCTGCTCGTCCTTTCTGCCATGGTTTTTGGCCATGGTGTTGCCATCGATTCTACAAGCCCGCCCGTTCGGTGCGGCGCAATTGGCCGAGATTCAGGCTCTGCTAATGCAATCTCCGCAGCCCAGTCGCTATCAACTCAGTCGTCAGTTGGCGACGCTGTGGAACTGGCGCACTGCCAGTGGTCAGCTCAAAGACATGGCGGCGCGCAGCTTGTTGCTCAAACTTCACGAACAAGGCTGGATTGGCTTGCCGGAGCGACGGCGCAAATCTCCCACACGTTCCGGTCGGCTCGTTGAAGGCCCGAGCTGCCTTTCACTGGATGAGAGCCTGTTGGAGGCTTCGCTCCAGAATCTGGGTCCTCTCCTCATCGAGGAGGTCAGCCAATTGGGGCGGCACGTTCGCCGCGCCGAGTTAGAGGCCAGTGTGTCGCGTTATCATTACCTGGGCTACCGCAGTCGGGTCGGCCAGAACCTGCAGTACTGGGTCCGAACGGCCGAGGGACGACCACTGGCCTGCGTGGTCTTTGGCGCTGCGGCCTGGCAGTGCGCGGTGCGGGATCAATGGATTGGTTGGACCAGAACTCAACGAGCTGAGCGCTTGAGCTGGGTCCTGAACAACACTCGTTTTTTGATCTTGCCCTGGGTGCGTGTGCCTCACCTGGCCAGTCATATCTTGGGCTGCATTGCCCGACGAATCGCGGGCGACTGGCAAGCCAAGTATCGCCAACCGCTCTATCTGCTGGAGACCTTTGTTGATCCTCAGCGTTTTGCCGGCACCTGCTATCGAGCGGCCAATTGGATCAGCCTGGGTCAGACCCAGGGGCGAGGTCGCCAAGGTTCTCATCAACCTTCGACGACCATTAAGGAGGTCTACGTCTTTGCCTTA
>JBDTOW010000343.1:0-5379 GCA_039933075.1 Verrucomicrobiota bacterium
GCCCGCAGCCAAAAGCAACACCGAGCAAGTCCAACGGATTCGTCCGCGATCACTCAGCCCGCCAAACAGCGGATTGCTGATTGCGGAAGCCAGAAAAATCCCGGCCAGGGCCAGCCCGGTCATCCGGGGAGAGAAGCCGTGAGCACGTTGCAGGAAAAGCGAGCTCAGGCTGCCCATTCCACCGCCGGCAAAGTCGCGCAAGCTGAAGGCCACACTGCTCGCGATGAAGAATAGCCAGAGCATCCGAGTTGGGAACAGTTTCTCCGGAGATGTTCCGTTTGCAATGACGGCATTTGGCGCAGCGCGTTCTTCCGCCAGCCAGGCAAAGACGCCGGCGCAAAGAATCCCCAGAATTCCCAGCTCGAATACTGGCGCGCGCCAGCCCGCGATTTCCCCTCGCCAGCCTGAGTAAATGGGTCCAATGAAAAATCCGGCACTGGCGCCTACCGCCACCAGACCCAAAGCCTTCCCGGTGCCCACCGGATACAACCTTGCGACCATGGCCGTGGCTGCGGGATGGTAGAAGCTTCCACCGAATCCAGCCACCGCGAGGCAAATGATTGCCCAGAAGAAGTTCGGCGCGAATGACAGGCCGGCGAAACCGAGTCCGTTAATTGCGAGGCCGATGCTCAGTAGTTTTTTTCGGCTGACTCGATCCGCCAGCACGCCCATGGGATAACTCGGCAAGTAGTAGGCCAATCCCAAGACCGTGACCAGAAAAGTCGCCTGACCATCGCTGGCTAATTGAAGATCCTTGCGGATGAGCAAATACAAAGGAATGAGCGCCACATGGTAAATATGGGTAAGGGCATGGAGCGCGCCACAGAGCCACATCGTTCGTTTCCTATGGGTCTCTTCGATGTTCATTCAGGAGAGTTCATGGCTCATCAACGAGCACCCGCGTGGCTCCGCGAGTTCGGTTCTCCCGATCAGTTCGAATCGGCGGCCATGGCGAATTGCCAGGTCTTCCGTTTGTACAGCCATGACCGAATTGACGTTGGCCAAATCAAAAACCTGAATGAGTCCGGTTTCCCCGTCCGCGACTTCGGCCCCGGTTTCCGGAGAAATAATTCGGGCCCGCGCCCACGGAGGAAAGTGGAACCCTGCCAGTTCGGCGCAAGCAACCCGGTCATAGGCCTGCGAACTGAGCTCGCTCATGCCATACTCGCAGATAATGTGCGTCTCCGGAATACCAAGACGTCCGCTGATGAGAGCGTGGAGTTCTTCCTTCGGGAGCGAACGGGAACGTCCCTTATATCCACCCGTCTCGAGAACGCGTGAACCGGCAGGAAGTTCCCGGCAAATGCCGCTTTTCACGAGATGATCCAGCAGATGGACAAAAGAAAACGCCGTGCCAAGCAGCGCGATCGGTCGAATGGTCGAAATCGACTCCCGAATCGCCGACACAGTTTCAGCCATGTCCAGCTTCCACAAGCCTTGCGTGTCAATCATTCCGGTGAAAATGGAGTTATGCGAACCGAAGGTGCGTCGCACCGTGTCGAACATATGAACCAGCGACGAGCGCGGGGCCTCGGCGGGGGAAGGACTCAGGGTAACGAACCGAAGCGGGAGGGTTCGAGCGCCGTTGAGCGACTTCTGCGGCAAATCGATATTGGGCAGAAAATGGATTTGAAACCATGGCCGCAAAGATGCTTCGTAAAGCGAAAGCGATTCACGGTTGTGAAAATGTCGGCTCGGCCGCTGTGCCGTCGTGCCGCTGGAATAAAAGACCGTGGTTCTTTCCGTTGGGGGCAGGCTCGTTAGAGCAAATTGCTTAAAGGCAGTCGTTGGCACGGATGGAATTTCTGTCCAATGCCCGATTCGGTCTCGAATGACGCCGCGCGCTCGGCAAATCTGCCGATAGGCAGAATTGTGCTGGAACTGGAGAGCGAAGAGCTCAAAGGCGAACTGCTCGAATTGTCGGTCTGTTTCGGCTGGGCACGGAGCCTCCGAAGCTGGCTTGCCGTGCGAATGGCGCAGGATGAACTCACGCAGACTTTTGGAGTATTGAACAAATGACGATGGAGTTGACATGCGGTTTTTGGTTGGTTCGGCCAACCTTGCGCTGGTTTTCCGCTACAGCAGTCGAAATCAGTAAACTGAAACCGGTATTATCGCAAGGATTGATGTTGAATCCGCTCGAGTTTTCTGCCATTAACCGTCGTGGATTCTTGATATGAGCTCGCGCGCTTTTACCGCTCCGCCGGAAAGTCCCACAGATGCGCAGAGAAGCGCTTTGATCAAACTGTTGATGGATGAGGACGCGGCGGTCTACCAGACAATACGCTCCAAAATCCTGTCTTACGGTCACCAGGCCAGCCACTGGCTCCGGCCACACACACTAAGTAGCGATCCAGTTTTGCGCCGGCGAGCTCAGGAGATCATTCATTATCTGGCGCGGGGGAACTCCGACGACGAATTTTTGGCATTTTGCCTGAATCAAGGAGAGGCCTTCGACGTGGAGGAGGGCGCGTGGCTCCTGGCCAGGACTCAATACCCGGACATCAACGTGGAGGCCTATCGCGCGCTGCTCGACAGTTACGCCGGGGAATTACTCGAACAGATCGATTTCGCCGCTCCCTCAAAAAAAATTCTCGAAGTCATTAATCAATTCCTTTTCTCCGAGCTGCGCTTTTCCGGGAATGAAGAGAATTACTACGACCCGGACAACAGCTATCTGAATCGAGTGTTCGACCGTCGAACGGGAAACCCGATCAGTCTTTGCCTGGTTTATATATTCGTCGCCCGCCGTCTCCAGTTGCCGGTCGCGGGGATCGGAATGCCGGGACATTTTCTCTGTCGCTTCCAATCTCCCACCGAGGAGATCTTCATCGATGCGTTCAACCGCGGACGGTTTTTAAGCAAGGCGGATTGCATCAAATACCTGCGGACGGCGGGACACGAACCGCGCGAAGATTTTTTGGGGCCGGTCAGTTCGCGGCGGATCCTGCTGCGAGTCTGCTCGAACCTGCATCGTACTTACGGTGAGTTGGGACTAACGGACGAGGTTTCTCGGTTGCAACGTTACGTGATTGCGCTGAGCCGTTGAACAGGCAATCATTTCCCCGCGCTCCAGCCGCCGTCGATTAGGAAGGCTGTCCCCGTGACGAAGGCGGACTCATCGCTGGCCAGGTAAACAGCAGCGTGAGCGATTTCCTCCGGCTTGCCCATGCGACCGATCGCCTGGGTCGCGGCCATCTCCTGGTAGGCCTTCTCGGGGTCCGGATATTCCTTCAGGCGCGCGGCGACAAACGGAGTTTCCACTCGGCCCGGGCAGATGCAATTGCACCGGATGCCTTGGGTAGCATGATCCAGCGCGATGCTCTTGGTGAATCCCACCACGGCAAACTTGGTCGTGCAATAAGCCAGCCGATCGCGCACCGCGACCACGCCGCCAATCGAAGCCAGATTGATGATGTTCCCGTTTCCTCGCTCGATCATGCGCGGTAGAAAAGCCTTCGTGACATTGAACATCCCGCGCACGTTGACAGCGTAGAGCCGATCCATGTCCGCGCCGCTGGTTTGCAGGAGCGAGCCGACGTGGCCGATTCCGGCGTTGTTGACGAGGACATCCAAACGCTGCCTGACGCTGTAAACATGGTCGGCGACTCTCTGACAATGCGCTTCATCGGTCACATCGAAACTGATGAATTCCGCTTCGCCTTTCTGAGCTTTGATTCGAGCGACCGTTTCGTGACCGCTCTTCTCGTCACGGTCAGTAATATAAACGAAAGCGTTGGCACGGACGAAAGTTTCCGCAATGGCAGCGCCGATGCCTGAACCGGCCCCGGTAATGAGAGCGATCTTATCTTGGAGGCTGAACATTATAGCTTTTAAGTTTCACGACTCGTCGCCGAGATCGTAAGGCCAAAGGCCCATGGTTGTCTATTCTGTGTAATTAGCGTAGAATTCGGGGTTTACTGTATGCCATTTACCATTTCCCACGCTGCGGCGGTTATCCCGCTTGCGCGCCGCGGCCTGGTTTTTTCCGCCCTGGTTGTCGGCAGCATGA
This sequence comes from Verrucomicrobiota bacterium, assembly GCA_039933075.1. Lineage (GTDB taxonomy): Bacteria > Verrucomicrobiota > Verrucomicrobiia > Limisphaerales > JACPZS01 > JBDTOW01. The sequence goes on from JBDTOW010000343.1 coordinate 4,013, forward strand.
CGCCAGACGTTGTCTATTTCACAACCTTTTCGCCCGGCAGCACCTTTTCCCACAGCATTCCGGGTGTCTTCTTTTACTGCGTCCCGGCGGGACTGATTATGCTCTGGATTTTCCACTTTGTCGTAAAACGTCCAATGGCATCGCTCCTGCCCGCGAGCCATCAGCGACGGCTCGTCCCGTGGATGGACCGTTTTTCCTTTGGGCCACCGCGACATTTTCTTCTGATCGTCCTCTCGCTAATAATCGGAGGATTCACTCACATCATTTGGGATTCATTCACGCATCCGGACGGCTGGGTTGTGGAACATTTACCGGCCCTTTCATTCACGGTCTGGAAAACGTCGCTCGGCCCGGTTCGGTTTTATCGGGTAATGCAACATTGCAGCACCCTCTTTGGAGGAGCGGTTCTTTTCGGATGCTATTGGCGATGGTGGCTCCGGGCGCCCATTCACCCGGTCGAATCGATTGTGCGCGTATCCTGGAAAATCAAAGCCAGCATCGTTACAGTTTGGCTGGCAAGCGCCGGATTCGTCGCGGGATTGTATGCGCTGCTGAGTCGCTTCCCCGAAGTTCTCAGCGTTGGCGCCTTCCGCGTGTTCGTACATCGAAGTGTGGTCGATGTCATTTTGGTGGTTCTCGTCGAAATCATTTTGTTTTGCCTGTTCTGGCATCTGGCCGAGAAAAGGAAGTGCCGGTTGGCGAATCGTGCCGCGTCACCGGCCGGATAATGGCGGTAGCCGGCGCACTCGGCTTGCAATCTTCGGGCTTCGAAAGTTGAAAAAATCCAAATCCGGTTGAACACCGCTTCTGGCGCGCCGTCCCAGGTCAGGGTTTCGCCGCTGTGCGCTTCTGGATTCCTGGGGAGAGGCTGGCAGGTATTCCATGAAGTCAAATTGCTCCTGGAAAATCATACCGAAGCATTGCTTGCAGATTCCGTGGCTGAACGAGACGCCCCGGCCGCTAAGCGTAACCCTGCACCATGCGCAGACCACCTTCATCTTCGAGGCCCGGTTGATCGCGGCGTTGTCATATCAATGTCTTTATGCACGCTGATTCAGTTGTTGCCGATCTTCTGATGCCTCTGAGCTTGCTACAATTCAAATCGCGACTGCCAAGGTGATGTCGGAACGTTCGTATCAGAGACGATTCCCAGCGAGTTAAGCGGTAACCCGTCCACTGTCAATCCAGTTGTGTGTGCCGCGGTGCGGAAGGTACGGGGGCGGGTCTTCAAGGGCCGTTGTTTGACGGCTTGAAGAGCAGTCAGAGCGGGAACATTGCTCCGGATGAAGACAGCGCATAAAGCGATGCTTTGCCTTCCGGAGTTCATCGCGAGCGTGAATTGAAAAAACTCACATCTTCACGCATCG
>JBDTOW010000344.1:0-5370 GCA_039933075.1 Verrucomicrobiota bacterium
GTAGAAGCGAGCGTTTGATTGGTTGGAATGCCCAATAAGTACGGTCTTCTTCCGTAATCTCAAAGGCCGCACGGTTCGGGCGCTGCGCCTGGTTCTTCTCAGCCTCAGGCCATGGAGCTCCCAATTTGACCCATTTGATCAGATCGGCCACCTGCCGGTCGGAAAGCTTCTTTTTCGGTGGCATCTGGAGGTCTGCGTCTTCGTACTCCACTGCCTTGATCAGGAGGCTCTCTTTCGGCCGGCCGGGCACAACGACCTTTCCACTTTCTCCTCCGGCGAGCAGGGCGCCCGGAGAATCGAGTCGCAAATGGCCCTTTTGCTTTTCCGGACCGTGGCACTTGAAACAATTTTCGGACAGGACCGGGCGGATCTTTCGTTCGAAGAAATCAATGTCTTCTGATGTGGGCTCGGATGCGGACAGAGCAGACGCCAACACCATCCAAGCGCTGATAAGAAATGCAAAAACTATCCTGGTGAGGCAAATCGAGCGCATGCGGCTTTACTTCACTCCAATATTCGCGCGACCGGCAATGCGTTTCCAAAATTCTTGAAGTCTTTGAATGTCCAAACCACTTTCTTGTCCGGTGTGACTTCGATGATCTGCGGATTTTCTGGACCGGCATGACAATTGACGAGAGTGGTGTTCCCGTTGGGCAATCGTTCAACCATCGTTACCCACGCGAGTGTGATGCCCGGCAGTTCGTTCTTTTCCACGCTCCAAACAATTTTGCCGAATCGATCGACCTCGATGACACGATTGCCACTTCCGCAGCCGATCAGCGTGTCGCCGTTCCCCAGCCTCTCGGCTGAATATACTTGAGCCTTTGCGTCGTGTTCCCAAATTATCTTGCCGGTGGAATCGTACTCACGGACGCATCCATCGCCCTCATGGGCGACCAGGTAAGTTCCGCTTTTTAGTTTCCTCACGAGCCGGGTGTCCCGATGGGCATCCGGGTTGTTCAACTTGAGTTTGACCTCGATTCGGAGAACGCCGTCGCGGTCCACCTCGATGATCCGCCCGGGACCGGATTCGGCGATCATCGTGAGACCGTTTTCGAGGCGTTGAAAGGCATGCACTTCGACGCGCTTGCCCTCGTTTCCATTCTGCCTGGCCGCATCATATCGCCAGACAATCTTTCTTTCCGGGGTCAACTCCAGAATCTGCGTCCAGCTCGTTTGGAAGAGGATGTTCCCATTCGGCAGCCGCCAGGCATCATGAATGTCCTGGATCGGGTGCTCCCATTCGAGTTTGCCGTCTTTGTCAATAATGCCGATCCGTTTCGTCGAGTAATCCGCGGCCAGAACGCGCCGCGGATTACCAGTTTGCTCCGCTAACAACGGAAGGATAGAACAGGAAATCGTAATGATAATTATAGCAAGGTTTGTGGCTTTCATTGTCTGATCCTAACAGGCTTGGCTTGGAAGCTAGAAACTTCGATGTAAATTTTAAAGCTTCATCTGTCGCCGGAATTGCAGTGAGCCGATCCTGCCAGTGAAGTGACGAGACTTTTGTCGTATCCCCCAAACCTTGCTTCTCACTCCATTCATTGCTCGTTCCCCACAATCACCGTGATGACATCGTGCGGCATGGGCAGATAATTCTTCGCTGCTGCTAGCACGTCGGCTGGCGTCAGCGCCCGGATCCGCGCCACAGACCGTTGCAACCAGTCCATGCCGAGCCCATAAAACTCAATCGACCGCAGCGAGTCGCCGATCCCGCCGGTGGTTTCCATGCCAAGCAATAGTTCGCCGACCAGCACCGCACGGGCTTGCTCCATTTCGTCCTCAGTCGGCGGCTCGGAGCGGATGCGCTTTAACTCAACTTTCACAGCGGCGATGGCGGCGTCCACGTCCTTCGGGTTGCTTTGCATCGAGAGTGTCCAGGGCCGCTCGTTCCGGCTGGCGCTGAAACTCGATGAAACGCTGTAGGTGAGTCCGCGCTTCTCACGCAGTGCCGTCATCAAGCGGCTGTTGACCAACCCGCCTCCGCCGAGGATGTGGTTCGCCGCGAGCGCGGCAAAGTAATCCGGTGCCAGTATCTTCACGCCTCGCGCGCCCATGACGACGATGCTTTCCGTCATTTTGGTGGTCAGCAGCCGCAGCGGCGCGCGTGTGAACTCCAGGCCCGGCTCGGGAATGTCCGCCAGCTCCACGCGAGGCCGCAGCCCAATCGCCGTCCAACGGCCGAACAACTTCTCGACCCGCGCTTTTACCTCCGTCGCGTCGAAGTCGCCGAGCAGTGCCAGCAAGGTCGAGTCCGGCCGGTAATGTTCGCGGTAAAATTTCAGCACGTCGCCGCGGGTGGCGGCTCGGAGGCTCTGCTCGGTGCCGCCCACATAGTGGCGCTCCGCGTGGCCCTTCGGGTAGAGCGCATTGCGCAACTCACGCATCGCTAACTCAAGCGGGACGCTGTTGACCTCCTCCAATGCGGCCAGTTGCTCCTCGCGGACGCGCGCGAATTCCCTCAGCCCGAACGCCGGCTGGCACAGCGCGTCCTTAGCCAACTCCAGCAGCTTCGGCATGTCGGCGCTCAGGCACTTGGCGTCGAAAAACATCCCTCCCACGGCGGTGCCGAACGTCAGTTCCGCACCGAGGGTGTCGAGCTCCTCCCGGAACTTCGGTTTCGGCCGGTTGGCAGTGCCGCGGCCGAGCATCGCGGCGACGAGGTTGGCCAGACCCGGCTTCTTGGGCGGGTCGAAAATGGCGCCGGCATCCACCGCACCGCACAACGTCACTGTCGGGTTGGCGTGGTTCTCATGCAATAACAACACCATCCCGTTCGGCAATACCACCCGCTCGGTCCGTGGCGCCAGCGACGCAACCGCGAACAACCCACCGGTCTGCGCCGCGCGACGTGGCAGTGCGCTGCCGACGCCGGGCTTTCGGTGAATTGGCCCCCGTTTGGTGAGGGGTGCCGGTTTCTCTTTGGTCACACGGGTTGGTGTGAACCAGCCGATGGTGCGGTTATCGGCGGTTAGATACTTCCGCGCCACTTCCCTTACCTGCTCGGCGGTGACGGCATCCGTCCGCTGGATTAGCGTCGTCAGATAGCGCCAATCCGCCACGATGTCATAGGCGCCCAGATACTCCCCCTGGGCGGAGGCCCCGTCCATCGCGAAAATAACCTGCGTCTTGGAGAGCCGCTTGGCCTTGGCCAGTTCTGCTGGGCTGAGCAGCTTCTGCCGCACGGTGGCGATGGCGGCGTCGAACACGCGCTCGAACCGGGCACGGTCCACCTTGCCGGGACAGGCAGCGTAGAACGCATGCCAGGCGGGATCTATCTGCTGGGCTAATTCCGAGGTCTGGTCCTCGGCCAGGCCGGCGTCCACTAGAGTCCGGTGCAGCCGTGAACTGTCGCCCACGGTCAACGCCGAATCGAGCACGTTCAGAGGATACAGATCTATGTGGCTCGCCTCCGGTATGTGATAGAGCGCCATGAAGTAGGCTGCGCTGCTTTCGCCCTTGATCGTCACCCGGCGTTCGCCTTCCTGCGGCGGCTCACGCGTGGTCACCTGCGGTGGTTCCGGCCCAGCCGGGATTGGGTCGAACAGCTCGCGCACGCGGGACAGCACTTCGTCCGTATTGAAATCGCCGACGATGACCAGGACTGCGTTGTTTGGCTGGTAATAGATCCGGTAATAGTCCATCACCTCCTCGCGCGTGTAACTCTTCACGTCGCTCTTCCAGCCAATGGTCGGCCAATGATATGGGTGCACCTTGAACGCCGCCCCCTTTACCGAGCTGTCGAGCTGGTCCAAAATCTTGTTCTCATTGCCTTCCAGTTCTGAAAGCACGACCTGCCTCTCATGCGCCAACTCCTCTGGATCCATCACGCAGTTGCGCATCCGGTCTGCCTCGATCCGCAGCGCGGTGTCCAGCCCGGATCGGCCGGATGGCGCGGCGGCATCTGAGGGAATCGTGAAGTAATAGGACGTGCAGTCGGTGTCAGTAAAGGCATTATTCTCGCCTCCCCCGAGCGCCGTCAGCCGGTCGATCTCGCCTGGTTTGAGGGTTTCGGTGCCCTTGAACATCATGTGCTCGATCTGGTGGCTGATACCGGTGATGCCGGGCCGCTCATTGCGCGAGCCGACGCGGTAGTTGATCCAGACGCTGACCAGCGGCGCGGCGTGGATTTCCTTGGTGAGCACCTTCAGCCCGTTCGGCAGCACTGTCTCGCGGACATCCTCGCCAGCAAATCCCGCCAGGGCGCTGAGGGCCAGCAAGAGCGTCAGGAGTCCCGCCCGAACGTCGGACAACATGCCGGAAATTTGCGGGCGCACCGAGGGCATGTCAAGCGACCGCGAAAGACGCATGGCGCAGCCGCGCGGCTTGTCCCCGCCCCGGGGCAAATTCTCTAAGTGGCCCACGTTACTCGCCCTTGGCCGCCAACAAAGGCGACCGTAGCCTGACCACTTGCGACTCGCGCGGCCAAAACCGTCCGCTCTGATATCCGGTGCCGCGCCCGCGCCCGCGTGTTCCAACTGCGCGAAAGCTTCGGACCGGGGCAGATTCGTTGCTGACAAGCCGCCGGATTTCGCCTAGTGATCCGGGCACCTTGACAACGCACTTGCCAGTTTAGATTTTTGCCATTCAGGATGAATGTGAGCAAGAAGGCCAAGAGCACGCAGCGCCGATATGAGTGACGATGTGTTCCGTTATGGGTTGTTCGGAGTGGGTCGCTGCGGTTGCGTACATGGGGAGATACTGATTGGTCAAGGACAGCGAATGGTTGCCATTGGGGATGAAAATCCGGGTGCTCTCGCGAGTGCTGTCCACCGGCTCGGCGTTCCAAACGCGGCTACATTTACCGATGCGACTTCCATGGCGCAGCGCGGAACCATTGACGCCGTTGTCATATCGTCTCACACAAAAAATCATGCCCGGGATGCGGAGCCTTTTGTGCGTGCTGGCATCCCAGTCTACCTGGAGAAACCGCTGACCGCGGATCTGAGTGAAGGTTTTTCGTTCGTTAAGACAATCGGTGTTGAAAAGAACCTGCTACAAATTGGCCTGCAGCGGAGGTTCGACGAAGCGCTGAGTTACGCGAAGCAGTTGCTGGACGAGAAGCGAGTTGGGGAAATTCGCGAGATTCGCTCGATTCTAAGAGATCAGCACCCGCCCCCTGCGACCTATTCGAGCCGAGGGCTAATCATTGACATGGGCATTCACGTCGCCGATGAAGTGCTGTGGTTAACCGGTGAGTTTCCGCGCGCTGTTTGGGCGAAAATGTTCGACGCGAAAGACAACTGCTGACTGCGGACTGCTGACTGCTGAATAAGGAGCTTAACGTGCGGAAACCGGAGTTGAATGATCGAACCAAACAGTTTGCGCTGCGCGTAATACGGATGTATGGAGCTTTACCAAAGCGCG
>JBDTOW010000345.1:0-5359 GCA_039933075.1 Verrucomicrobiota bacterium
CTGATCGTTTCGTTTCAAAAGCTCAGAGGGCTTGGCGGATTCATGAAACTGTTATCCGACCTGGGTTCCAGCCCATTCTTGCTAGGAACGGCTGCACTCATCTACCTGTGCGTTGATTCGAAGATCGGAGCGCGACTGGTTTTCCTTTTCTTCTTCAACGAGATATTTAACACCTTGGGCAAACTCGCACTCCACTCGCCGCGCCCGTATTGGGTCGATCCCCGAGTGAAGACCTTTTCGACCGAAACCGACCTTTATGGCATGCCGTCCGGTCATGCTCAAAACGCATTGAGCTTCTGGCTCGGCATCGCGACGATCATGAGGGCGCCGTGGGTTTGGGTCGGCGCGGTGATTATCGTTCTCCTGGTATCAATCTCGCGAGTCTACCTGGGAGTACACTTCATCAGCGATGTAATTGCGGGCTGGATTCTTGGCGGTGTTCTATTGGGAATATTTCTGTCGCTCGAACCAAAAGTCGTAAAGTGGCTGGCTCGTCTGAATTTCTCGGCGCAAATTCTCGTGGCATTGGCCACCTCGGCGATCTCGCTCCTGGCCGGATACGGCCTGCGAGCCGCTCTCGCGCAAACCCTCGACCCGGCAGCTTGGGCGGGCTTCTCCTCGAAGGCTCGGCAACTGGACAGTCTGGCGATGGCGGCTGGCGGGATTCTCGGCGGTGTGATCGGTCTCGCGATGTCTTTGCGCTGGGCGCGATTCGACGCAAGAGGGCCACTGGGCAAACGGATGATGCGCGCTGCGATTGGCGGGGCCGGTGGGGCAGCTATTTACTACGGTTTGCGGTATCTCACACCGCGCGAACCAGAAGCAGTGTGGATTCTGTCGCTCTTTCTGCGCACCGCCTTGGCACTCCTTTGGGTCTTGTTTCTGACACCGTGGCTCTCACTGAAAGCAGAACTCGCCGATCCGCCAGGATCGCTGCGTTGAGCATAGTCTGGGCGCATGTGATTTTTTGGGTAAATCGATACTGCGCCGTGTTCCGAAGGAACATTTGAAAATAGCCCGGCATTTCAATGCCGTATCTGTTTAGCGTGGTAGGGTTCGAATCCCGCCTCGAGTTGCGCCGCTGAACGCGGCGCGGACGGCGCAACGCACCGTCCCTACCTTCGCTTTCATACTCGCTAAACACATACTCAATGCCGGGAGGAAGTTCGATTCAGAGATCGAGTCCCGAAGGGACGACCGAAGTTTTCAGCCGTCCCTCTATGAGAACTCGATATATTTCCCAACCTGACCCGGCATTAAAATTAAAATGCCGGGCTATTTTCGGGAGTCCCTCCGGGACTGCTGCCAGCGAGCATTCGAGCGTTGCCTAATATATGAGATGAACCGGCATGATTTTTTAAGCTGCTGCTATGAAGTGTTCGACGGCGGCTTGCGGAACTATCTCTACGCTGGCAATTCGAACTGATTTTGTGAATCCTGCCGGTGAAGCGTCTTTGAACACCGAAACCACAAGGGTCCTAATCTGGGAGGCCGGGTCCGCGCCTGTTCGCCAAACCGATGATCTGGCTGCCGAAGAGCCATTGGAAATTCAAGTCGATACGCGGCCCGTGAGCGTCACGATGCGAACCCCTGGACATGACGAGGAACTGGCCGCCGGTTTCCTTCTCACCGAGGGTCTGATCCAAACTCCGAAGGACATCGCCAGAATCGAACCCTATCCACGCAATCCGTCCGGCAATGTGTTGAACGTATTTCTCGCGCCGGGGATCTCGGTAGACTTCGGCCAACTCACCCGCCACGTCTTCGCCTCATCCAGTTGCGGTCTTTGTGGCAAAGCAACAATTAAAGCGATCCACCGCCATTTCAAACCGCTTCACGCCGAAGGTTGCGTCACGGCCAAAACGCTCCTCGCACTTCCCGAGAAGCTGCGGCGCGATCAGACGGCGTTCGAGCGCACCGGCGGTTTGCATGCGGCCGCGATCTTCAACTCGCGCGGCAAGTTAATCGTGCTGCGCGAAGACATCGGCCGGCACAACGCCGTGGACAAAGTAATCGGCCACGGTTTGCTGCAGGGGAGGCTTCCCTTCGACCGCCATATTCTCATGGTCAGCGGACGGGCCTCGTTCGAAATCATGCAGAAAGCGCTGGCCGCTCGGCTCCCGATTGTTTGCGCTGTGTCCGCGCCTTCGAGTCTGGCGGTCAAATTCGCCCGGAAGAGCGGTCAGACGCTGGTTGGTTTCTTGCGCGGTCAACGGATGAATGTTTACTCTCTGCCCAGGCGCATTACTTTCTGAGCCGTCGACGGTTGAGATAGGGACGTGCCGTCCCCTCCCCGTTCATTGGCAGGCTCTGATCTCTTCTGTACACGACGTCCGAAGTAACGCCGCGGGAGGGCACGCGGCCTACAATGCCCTGTAGGCCGGGTCCCCTGACCCGGCGACATTAACTTATGACGCTGTGTATAAAATCAGGAAGTGGGCCTCCTTACGTCGACTCCTGCAGGTTGTACGATCCTTGAACCCATCGTACAACATATTTGCCCCGGCAAAATTTTGATTCCTTTTCGCGACTGCCCGCCTATCATGCCCGCCATCACAATGACGAATATCCCGTTGGAAGATAATTTCAGCGACATCATCGGCAAGGCTCAGCGCGGCCTCAAACTAAGCGATGACCAGTTAGTTTCGCGATCGGCAGTTTCATTGGAGGAATTGGAAAGGATTAAATCCGGGCAAGCGGACGAACCTGTGCTTGGCCGGATCGCCCAGAGCTTGAATCTCGGCAAAACTGCTTTGATCGAAAGCGCGAAGAAGTTATGGTACCCGCATCCGCAGGAACTCGGCGGATTGGCTCAATTTAACACCCCGTACGGGGACATGACCGTCAATGCCTATCTGATTTGGGATCCGGAGACCAAACATGCGGCGGTCCTGGACACCGGTGCGACGTCCAGCGGCATTCTCCAATTCATCAAGGCGGAGCAACTGACGATTAAGTTTATTTTTCTGACGCACACTCATCCGGATCACATCGCGGATCTGACGAGATTGAAGATGGAAACGGGCGTCCCTGTATTTGTCAACCAACTCGAAGCGGTGGATGGCGCCGAGACATTTTCTGAAGGCCACGAGTTCAACGTTGGCAAGCTCCACATCGATACGCGTCAAACTTCGGGTCATTCGCGGGGCGGGATCACTTACGTTATCTCCGGCCTGGCCAGAAAAGTCGCGCTCACCGGCGACTCGATCTTCGCCGGCTCGATGGGCGGCGGCGCGGTGTCGTACCCTGACGCGTTGAACAACAACCGAAAGAAGGTTCTAACCCTGGAGGACGACACTATTCTTTGCCCCGGACACGGTCCGCTCACCACCGTGGGAGAAGAGAAGATGCACAATCCATTTTTCCCCGAGTTCCAACATAGTTAACCGCAAAATAACGAAAATTATGCCTGAAAAAATTGGTTTCGTTGGTGTTGGCCGGATGGGGGGCAACATGGCCCGCCGGCTTAAGGACGTCGGCTACCCGGTGGTAGCCGTTTATGACACGCGCGCGGAGGCCGCCAAGTCGCTCGCCGCGGAGCTCGGCGCGGAGGCTTGCGCAAAGTTAGCGCGAGTAACCTCCTTGTCGGACGTCGTTATCACCGTGGTCACGGATGACAACGCGATGCGGAAAATCTTTGCACCGCCGAAACAAAAAGACAGCCTGCTGACCGATGCCCGAGGCAAGATCTTCATCAATTGCGCCACCATCTCGCCCAAAGTGCACATCGAGGTAGAAAAAGCCGCCAAAAAAGTTGGCGCTCAATCGCTCGAAGCCTGCATGGCATCCAGCATCACCCAGGCGCGAGACGGGACGCTCTACCTGATGTGCGGCGGCGAACAAAAGGCCTTCGAACGCGTTAAGCCGCTGCTGGAAAAACTCAGCGCTTCGATGCGATATATCGGCCCAGCGGGCCAGGCTGCAAACGTCAAAGCGCTGGTCAATATGGTGATGAACATCAATACTGCCGCGCTTGCTGAAGGTCTGGCCCTGGGCAGCGCGCTCAAGCTGGATCTTCCCATGTTGCGCGAAGTTTTCTCACAAACCGGCGCTGCCTCCCGCGTGCTGCAAACCGACGGCGAGGACATGCAGAACCGCGAACATTCCTGCTTCTTCTCCGCCGCTCATGGAGCCAAGGACTCCGGCATCGCCCTCAACCTGGCCAGGGAAAAAAGTCTGAATCTCCCGCTGGCCGCCGCGACCAAGCGACAATACGATCGCATGGTAAGAGAAGGCCTGGGAGAATTGGATAAATCCGGAATCGCTGAACTGACTTTCAAAGGGCGGCACAAGAGCAAAGCCAGGAAATAACCTTCGCGTCGGTCGAGCGACATACCTGATTCGAAGGACGTTGTTGGCAACGCCCGTTCTTCTTATGGCGATGAAATCCGCAAACCAATACGCTGTCGTGCTTGTCACCGCTCCGGATTTACCCACCGCGCGAAAACTCGCCAAAGCAGCGTTAGAGAAGCGAACGGCAGCCTGCGCCAATCTGGTGCCGAAGATCGAATCACATTATTGGTGGCTTAACAAGATCAGATCCGACCACGAAGTTTTGTTAATCCTGAAAACCACGAAGGCCAAATTGGCGGCGCTGGAAGAGCTGATTCTGGCGAATCACCCGTATGACACGCCCGAGTTTCTGGTCCTGAATTTGTCCAAAGGAAGCCAGCGTTACTTGAATTGGCTGACGGAGAGCGTTGGGTGAGCAGATGATTCTGCTTTCGATGTCAGCCAGCCAACCGATCGTGAACGATGCATTGGACGCAAACTTACAACCCACTCGATAACGTCGTTCTCTCAACCATCGTGGCGGCGCTTCCGGTCGTCGTGCTCCTCGGGGCGATCGCCATTTTAAGAATGCGAATTCATTTCGCAGCCCTGCTCGGCCTGGCGGTCGCGCTGGCGGTGGCGCTCTTCATTTATCGGATGCCAGCCAGCGCTGCTGCCGCGACAACTCTCTATGGCGCCGCTTACGGTTTGTTTCCGATCGGCTGGATCGTTCTCAATCTGATTTTTCTCTACCAACTCACGGTGAATCGAGGCCTGTTCGAGGTGCTCAGGAACAGCCTGGGCACGCTGGCGCCAGATCCAAGAATCCAGGTAATTTTGATCGCTTTCTCGTTCGGCGCATTTTTTGAAGGCGCCGCTGGTTTCGGAACACCGGTCGCCGTTACCGCCGCCATCCTGATTCAACTCGGGTTCAAACCGCTTGCCGCGTCGGGCTTGTCGCTCATCGCCAACACCGCGCCGGTAGCCTACGGTGCGCTTGGCACTCCCATCATCGCGCTGAGCGCGGTGACCGGACTCGACATTAAAGAACTTTCGGCGATGGTCGGGCGGCAACTGCCCTTCTTCT
>JBDTOW010000346.1:0-5339 GCA_039933075.1 Verrucomicrobiota bacterium
TCATTCTGAAAAACCTCAGTCACTTCCCCACCGTCATCAAAATTAGAATTGCTGGCTACGGATGGCGAAGGCGAAAGAACTGGATCAGGCCAGCGGTTGGAACGGTGACGCGAACTTCCTGTCCAGTGATGGAAGGGGTAATGACAACTGGCTTCCAACCAGCAGGGTTCGCGAGGTTGTCGTTGCTTTCCAATACGAAGCCGGTTGAAGCTGATGGCCAGGTCAGGACAAGATTCGCGCTGTCACGTGCGACGGAAAGACGGGGGGCGGTGATGGGTGTCGCTTCGCTTTGCGCGACCAATTCGAGGCCGCCCTTTCCCGTCGGCGCGACTTGATGCTGGAAGCCGGGAGCGAGACCGGTGACGATGACTTGATCGAAGTTGCCCACAAGATTTGTACCGTAGCGCAGCATGATGAAGGATTGCCCATTGGTGGGCGCGAACCCATCGATGAAATTCACTGTCAGTTTGCCGGCGAGAGTAACGCTGCCGGAAACATCGAGCACGTCGTAGCCGGAATCGGGAGCCGGCCCAGCGAGTGAAGTGTTCGGCATAGACACACGACCGCCATCATTCACCGATAGCGTCCCGCCCGATCCATCTCCCACGGATAGTTCATTGCGGTCTCCCCGCCTGTCACCTGCCAGACTGAACCCGGGTTCCGCACGGTGACGATACCGCTCGCATTGCCGCCGATGACACCAAATTGAGATTGCAGGCAACCGAGTCCCCGGGTTTCCGTCCTTGGTCCTTTCGTTATCATCTCTGGGGGAAAAACAGTTTGGCCGTTTCTCCCCGGGCGGAATTTCGTGGCACACTTCTGGCATGTTTTGCTGAAAAACAAAAAACCCCAATTGACAGCACGGCGGTGAACGCTAGCTTTAGTTTAATCACCCGAAAGGCAATTATGACGAATCGCACACCGCTGGACAACCAGATCCCTCCCAACCAGGCAAGAGAATATCGAGCATTTACTTTGATCGAACTTCTCGTTGTAATCGCCATCATCGCCATTCTCGCGAGTATGCTGTTGCCCACCCTGGCTAACGCCAAGAAAAAGGGCGGCCAGGCAAAGTGCACCAGCAACTTAAAGCAGCTCTCCCTCGGAACCATGATGTATATCGATGATAACCAGGATAATTTTCCCGGGACCGGCTCGCGCAACACCTATGGGTTCCACGTCGAAGATTGGATTTATTGGCGGACTAACACCAAGCAATATCCGCCAGTCGAAAAAAGTCCGATCGCCACTTCGCTCGGCAGCGTCAGCAGCAATTTATTCCGTTGCCCGAACGACAAGTATGACAAGGAACGACTGGCTCTGACCGATGGTAATGGTCCGTACCTGTACAGCTACTCCCTGAACAGTCATGACCTGGAAGGCGTGAACAATCCTGGCATGGCTTCGATCTTTGAGGGAGCAGTCAATAATGCCAAACCACATCTATACAAGCACACGAGTGTCAGACGCCCCGCCAACAAAATTATGCTGGCGGAGGAACAAGCCTCGCACAAGCTCGACGAAAGTTCCGATCCTCGCGGCAGCTCCGGCATCATCAACGACGGACGCTGGGTGTCGGACGGCGATCTGTTGACCGCGCGCCATCGGGGAAAAGGCGTCGTCGCTTTCGCTGACGGGCACGTGCAGCCGGTGACGCCTCGATTTGCGGAGGACCCTGCCAATTCCCGCCCTGACCTGTGATTGATATTTGTGATCCATGAAACTCCTGTTGGTCCCAATCCTGATCGCGGCGTTGCTAATGGCCGCCTGCAGCAAGAAAAAACTGACCGCGCCAGAAGCAGCCGCTCCATCCACCGCGGTTGAAAACGCCGCGGCGCCCGATTCCTCAACCGAACCCGCGGCGAATGAACCGGCACCACGTGCTCGCCGCGCCGCGCCGCCTACTCCCGTTTCTCAAGCCGCCCCGGCGCAAGCGAGCAGTGTCGACGAAGCTTTGGTTGGGGCAGTTCATACCTTCATGACGGCTCAGCTAAAGAAATTCATCGGCGAGCAGGGGCGGATGCCGAAAGATTTTTCTGAGTTCGCGGGGTCACGAATGGACAGTGTTCCGCGAGCTCCCGCAGGAATGAAGTTCGTTATCGACGAGACCACTCAAGAAGTCAAAGTCGTCAAAAAATAATCGGCGTGAACGTTGCCGGCGCGCGCGTGAAGCAAAGCAGTTCCAGTAATCCAATTCAGCCGCCGCTAGACCAGGACAAGGCGTTCAGGCCGGATTCAGTTTTGTAAGGATTTCGCACAAAGCTTCGAGACGCGGAGAGGGAACGCCGGCTTTTTTCGCGGCGCGCAACGGTTTCAGGAAAAGACCTTCCATTTCCAACGGCTGGCCGCGTTCGTAGTCGACCAACGTCGAAGCTTTGTAAGCTCGCATCTTTCGCGTTGCTTCGATTTGCTTCTCGACCACCGTTTCCGAGACTGACAGGCCCAGGGCGTTGGCGATTGTAATCACTTCGATCATCAACTCTCGAACCAACCGGGCCCAGCGAGGGTCATGGAGCAATTGGTCGGTGGTAAGACATGGCCCGAGACTCGAGGACTCCGCGAGTTGTCCGTCCATCAGCGCGTCGTAACCGGCCACGCTCGCTACCCCGAGGCCGTTGAACGGAATATTCCAGGCCAGCTTTTCCCAGTGCGTTCGCTCGAGGCTATCGGTGACCTTGCACGGGACGCCCGCGTGACGAAACATCGAAGCGACATCATGCGTTCGCGGCTCAGGCCAGCCTTGGTATTCTCCCAGGACGATTCTTCCGTGGGCCAAATGCTCGATGACGCCCGGGGCGATCCGGTTCAAACAAACGAAGCAAAGTCCCCCCATGATTTTCTGGGCGCCGAACAACTCGGCCAGTTGCGTTTCGTTGCCCAGCCCGTTTTGCAAAGTGAGGATCGCCGTCGATGGTCCGACCAGCGGCGGGATCAACCGTTCAAACTGATCGTTCGCGGTGGTTTTGAGAGCAACCAGGACCAAATCGCACACGCCGATCTCCTGGGGATTCCTGGCCGGCCTGGGCTGGACATGAAAATCGCCCTCCGGACTGAGCACTCGGACACCCCGGCGGCGGACGACCTGGTAATCGGATCGCAACAAGAAGTGAACGTCCTGTGCATCCCGGTGCAGTTTGGCGCCGTAAAAAGTTCCCAAAGCGCCGCAACCTACCATGCCAATCTTCATTCATTCGTAATCAAGCAAACCCTCTAGCTTCTTAACGGCTGTCAGGAATCCATTGCGCGTATCTCGCGACACGCCTGGGGAGAAATGTCCAAGGATCGTTTGCCCTCAACGGACAGTCTGGGAAATAGAACGGTGTGGAATCGTTCCTGTTGTTTAGTTTTTTCGCGCGGCCGAAACATTTCCGACCGCCGCTTTATAACGCCAGGAATTCGAAGGCGCATGAGCGGTTGAACATGCGCCGGGGGAATTAAAAAGGCACTCGACGAATCAGAGTGCCTTCAGCAAAAACGAAAATTACTTGGCGCCGAGGATTGCGTCTTTCGCGGCTTTGGCCACACGGAATTTCACGACTCGCTTCGCCGGAATCTGAATCTGTTCGCCTGTCGCCGGATTGCGTCCGATGCGCGCTTTGCGATTTACCAACACGAGTTTGCCCAAGCCGGGCAGCGTGAAAGTATTCTTGGCATTTTTGTAGGCCAGGTCAGCGATATGCTCCAGGATTTCCGCCGCCTGCTTTTTGGTGATACCGTTTTTTTCAGCAACTTCTGCTGCGATCATAGATTTCGAGAGTACTTTTGGTTTTGCCATAATAGATACTTTTGTTTTTGTTGTCTAAAGTCGTGCGACTTCAGCCTATTAAACCTTTCACCAAGTCGGTGCAAGGAGAAAATGATCAATATTCATGCGGGGAAAACGCGATTTTGCGCCCTCGCTCCCACACCGGGACTTGACTTGACACGGCAATTCCACAACATGCCATCTGTGCCGGGTCTCTTCACCATTCAGAGTGAGTTCCGCTACGAGATCGTTCGCAAGATCTGCGATGGCGGCATGGGAATCGTGTATGAAGCGGAACAGCACGGCGCGCGCGAGTTCGCGAAACGGATCGCCATCAAGGTCATCCGCCAAAGCTACGCCAGCCAGAAACGGTTCATCGAAAATTTCGTTGGCGAAGCGAAGCTGGTGGCCGATTTGATTCACACCAATATCGTCCAGACCTATCACCTCGGTGAGTCGCGCGGACTTTTCTTCATCGCGATGGAACTCATCCGCGGTGTCAATCTCGAGCAGTTCAACGAGCAGTTGACGGACAAAAAGCGCACACTGCCCACCGAGCTCGCGGTGTTCATCACCAGCCGCATCGCGCGCGGCCTGGCCTACGCTCACGCCAAGACCGGAAAAGACGGGAAACCGTTGGGCATTGTGCATCGGGACGTGAGTTTCAAAAACATCATGATCGCATTCGAAGGCGATGTGAAATTGACCGACTTCGGAATCGCCAAGGCCAAGGGTTTTCTGGACGACGAGGAAGGCGAAGAGATCGCCGGCAAAGCCGACTTCATGAGCCCGGAACAAGCGGATTTCAAAATCACGGACCGGCGCTCGGACTTGTTTTCCGCCGGAGTTGTCCTGGTCCACCTGCTGCTGGGACGCAACCTGTTCAAGGGACAGAATGCCGAAGAATCGCGCCAGCGAATCATGACCCTGCCAATTCCGGATTTTCGTGAGTTGAGCCCCGGGATCGATGAGCGCCTGAATCAAATTCTCCATCGTGCGCTCGACCGCGATCTCCAGCAGCGTTATCAGACGGCCGGCGAGTTGCTGTATGATCTCGAACATTATATTTATCACAAAGGCTACGGCCCGACCAACGAGACGCTGGGAAAGTACAGTCGCGAATTGTTCGGTCAGATCACCCAGAAAATCGAGGGAGCCGACAAAGCGACTTCCTCGCGTGGCCGTACCGTCCGCATCGCCAAAGTCCGTTGACTCGTGATGAAGTCAACTGCTTCCTCATCCACGGTCCAGCTTGGCCTCCTGCAAACAAGCTGTTCACCCGATCCGGCGGTGAATCTCAAGAAGACCCTCGCGATGGCTGAACGCGCGGCTAAACAAGGCGCGCAGCTCATCTGCACCCAGGAATTGTTTCGCTCGCAATATTTTTGCCAGAGCGAAGATCACAATTACTTTAAACTCGCCGAGACCATCCCCGGTCCCAGCACGGAGGCGTTTCAAAAGCTCGCCCGCAAACACAAAGTCGTCGTCATCGATTCGATCTTCGAGAAGCGCGCCGCCGGCGTTTACCACAACACCGCCGCCATCATTGACGCCGACGGCACGCTGCTTGGCATCTACCGGAAGATGCACATTC
>JBDTOW010000347.1:0-5330 GCA_039933075.1 Verrucomicrobiota bacterium
CCTGTTCCTGTTTCTCGGCGCCGGGGCCGTCGGAACACTGGCGGGAGGACCGCTGGGCGATCGCATCGGACGCAAGCAAGTTATTTGGCTGTCTATCCTGGGAATCGCTCCGTTCACTCTGATTCTGCCGCACGCGAATTTGTTGTGGACCGCACTGCTTTCGGTGTTCACTGGCATGATCATGGCCTCCGCGTTTCCGGCGATTCTGGTCTATGCCACGGAACTGGTGCCGGGGAGGGTCGGCCTCATCGCGGGCCTCTTTTTCGGACTGGCCTTCGGTTTGGCCGGGATTGGGTCAGCCCTGCTTGGGAAACTGGCGGATGCGACCAGCATCGAGTTTGTAGTTTCCGTCTGTTCGTTTTTGCCCTTGATCGGACTGCTCACCTGGTTTCTCCCGGATCTTCGGAAGGCCAATGCCCAGTAAAAGAATGAGCAGCGGTAACCGGTTGAGCAGCGACAAATTCTTTATCGCACTATTGGTCCGCATTCCGCGCTCCACCCGTGGTGATAAAGGACCAGCGTGAGCACCTCGAGACGCGGCCATTGCTCTCGCGGAAGGGATGGATGCAGAGCAAATTCAGCACGAGCGCGGCGGTCGCGCGACTGGATGCTCACCGCCATTCATGGCCAAGTCGGCAGCGTGCTCGCCCAAGACCGGGAATGGGGCACGTCTGCGTCGCGGAAGTGGACCTGAACCGGCGCTGGCTCTGGCGAACTGTTCGGGAACGGCAGTGACAACCGACGCGGGCAAAGTTAATTTGCCACCATCGAACAAGATTCAATGCCCTAGGCAATCCACTGAAGACAGAGGAAACCGAAGATGAATTCACTTGAGACACTAAGCCTCAGAGGCTTCCGTTCCATCAAGGAGCTGGATGATTTCAAATTTGGTCCCATCACCGTGCTCGTTGGAGCGAATGGTTCAGGCAAGTCAAACCTCATTGGCTTCTTCCGCATGATGAACGACATGATGCAAGGCGGACTCCAAAGATTCCTGCAAACCGGCGGAGGCGGCTCGATCTTCCTTCATTTCGGCCCGAGCCGAACGCGCTTCCTCAATGCGAAGCTAGCTTTTCGTAGTGATTCGGGACTGAACACATATCGGTGCGAACTGACGTTCGCAGCGGTCGATCGGCTGATCTTTGTGCTAGAGGAGTTGCAATTTCAACGCGACGGCACGAATTATCCGAAAACGATCCCCATTGAGAACAACGAACCGGTTGAAAGCGCACTCAGCCGGTATCTCGACCCGGATCGAAAGACGGAGCGATTCATCAAACGATTCCTCGATAAGACGCGGGCTTTCCATTTTCACGATACCAGCATGACGTCCCGGATGCGAAATTACTGTGACGAGGAGGACGCGCTCTATTTGCGCGCCGAAGGCGGCAATCTCGCGGCGGTGCTGATGCGGCTCCGAAAAGAATTTCCCGCGAATTATCGGCGCGTCGTCGCCGGGGTGAATACGGTTTTTCCAGAGTTACAGGACTTCCATCTCGAACCTACGACCCGCAACGGTGCGGGCTTGCTATTGCGCTGGAAGCCGACGAGTGGTCCAACGGAAGTTTTCGGTCCCGCGCATCTTTCCGATGGCACCCTGCGGATGATTGCGCTCGTGACTCTCTTCAATCTACCGGAGGCGATGGCGACATGGATGATCATCCTCGACGAGCCGGAACTCGGCTTTCATCCAGCATCGGAGGCTTACCTTGCCTCGCTTATACGCAGCACTTCAACACAAACGCAGGTGCTGTTGAGCACACAGTCGGCGACCCTCGTCGATCACTTCAAGCCCTCTGAAGTCGTTGTCACCGAGATGCACGAAGGCGCTTCTACATTCCAACGTCTCAACGAGGAAAAGCTCGGCCACTGGTTGAAGCGATACACACTCGGTGAGGCGTGGCGGAAGAACGTCTTCGGAGGTCGTCCTGAATGAACCTGTTCATCTATGTTGAGGGACAGGAAGAAGAACTGTTCGTCAATCGTGTGTTGCGCCATCACTTGCGACAGTCCGGCGTTCTCGTGCAGAAACCGATTTTAGCGGCGACCAGTTTTCGCATTGGTGGTGACGGTGACGCGGAAGTGAGGGTTGGTGGCGTGACGAACTACGACGCAATTCGCGAGGACATTCTTAACCTGTATGCGGCCGGCGACATTGGGGCTGCGGACGTGCTAACCACTCTTATCGATCTCTACGCGCTCCCGGCGGGGTTTCCCGGTTATCAAAAAGCAGTTGCGCAGGGTTTCGCAGGCGGTAAGAAGGCATCCCACATCGAGCAGGCTTGGAAGGCGGACATCGGCCACTCGAGTTTTTTCCCTTACATTCAGATCCATGAGTTTGAGGCTCTCATCCTAACGCGCCCTTCGGCGCTCAAGGAATATTATCCCGAGCACAGCGCGGGTATTGAGCAACTCGGCAAGGAATGTGCGCTGTTTCACACGCCTGAGGACATTAATGAAGTAAAGGCGACCTCACCTTCGCACCGCATTCTCGCTCGCGTTGCGACGTATCAAAAATTCGACGGCTTTCGTCATCTTCAGGACATTGGCATGCCTGAACTCAAAGCTCATTGCCCACGATCCAAAGCGTGGACGGATCGGTGTGAGACTTTTTTCCGCTGAACTGCATCGAAAGTCCAAGGGGTTGCGAGACACGAACTACCCAAGCTACCCCAGGGCATGAGACTGTTTTACTTCGCATTTCCAAATTGTGACGCGCTGCGTCACGAATTGAGCTGGACCCACTACCGCACACTACTCCGAGTCGAGAAGGCGGCAGCGCGGGAGTGGTATGTGAAGACGGCGGTGGCGTAGTTCCCAGAGGGAGTTTCTATCTCCAGCGTGGATCAAGTCTTGACCGCGCGGGCCTGCAAAGCGAAGTTTAGTTGTGCGCTGGTTCCGGGAGGGCGAAGGCGTTGATGCTGCCGCCGGCGGGGCGACCGGACTTCCCTCCTCCGGCGGAGATCACGACAAATTGGCGGCCATTTATCATATAGGTGCTGGGCGTGGCATTGCCCCCAAACGGTAGCGCGGCCTGCCAGAGGATGGCACCCGTCTTCTTGTCAAACGCCCGGATGGTTTCGTCCGCGGTGGCGCCGATAAAAATCAGGCCGCCCGCCGTCACCACAGGTCCGCCATAGTTCTCCGTGCCCGTTGGCGGGATGCCGCGAGCTTTCAATTTGGGGTATTCGCCCAGCGGAACCTTCCACTTGATGTCGCCAGTATTCAGGTCCACGGCGTTCAACGTGCCCCAAGGCGGCTTGATGGCGGGATAACCTTCCGAGTCGAACCAGCGGCGGAATCCAGAGAACGCATACGGCGGAGTGTTATTCATGGATGTCGGGGCAACATTTCCATCGTCGCGACGTGACGCCGAGGGTTGCGCTACGTCGAGCACATAATCCAGGATGGCATTGCGTTGAGCATCGGAAAGTCGATCGAAGGCGGGCATCCGCCCGGCGCCCTGTTTGGTTATGAGCGATACTTGCTCGCGAGGCTTTCGGTTCCCCACGTCGATGAGGGAAGGAAATCCGCCGGCCGGGTTGCCGGCGCGATCCAGGCCGTGGCAAGGCGCGCAAAAGGCCATGTAGTCCCGCTCGCCGACCGGGACGGACGTGCCGTCGGCGCGGCGTATCTCGACCATTTGCATGAGCCAGGGAATCTCGTTGATGTTGACGTAAAAAATCCCGTCGGGATCAGCCGCACCGCCACCCCATTCCATGCCCCCGTCGAATCCCGGGAACATGACTGTCTCCTTGAGACTGGGAGCGGGAAACGGTCCGAAGTTGGGCGAGGCCCGGATGCGATCGAGCGTGTTGGTATGAGCTTCCGGCGAAATGTTTGAGGCGTCCGCTTCCCCGTATCCTTGCCGCATGAGCGGCGCCGGCTTGGTGGGAAACGGTTGCGTCGGCCAGGCCTGCTCGTCGCGAAGCTCCGATTGCGGAGCTGGTTTCTCCTCGATCGGCCAAAGGGGCGCACCGGTGACGCGATCAAACACAAACAACAGGCCGTGCTTGGTGCCTTGGGCCACGGCGTCGATTTTTTTGCCACCGTGAGTCACCGTCAAAAGAACCGGAGGACAGGGCAGATCCTTGTCCAGCAGGTCGTGGTGTACGATCTGGTAATGCCACAACCGCTTTCCCGTCGAGGCGTCGAGGGCAACCAGGCTGTTCGCGAAGAGATTCGCCCCGTGACGATTGCCGCCGTAGAAATCGGGTTCCGCCGTTTTGGTGGGGATGTAAACAATCCCACGCTTTTCGTCCAGCGATTGACCAGACCACGGCATGAGGCCAGTAGCGGTTTTGTAGGCTTCGGCGGGCCAGGTATCGTAACCCAATTCCCCCGGACGCGGAATCAGATGGAATATCCAGCGCCTCAGACCGGTCCTGACATCGAACGCGCGAACTGCGCCTGGACCGCCGAGGCCACCGATGATCAGAAGATCCTTATAGGTGACGCCCGGCGTGTTAAGGCCGACGCCAGGTGTCCCCTCCACATCCAAGCCCGTCCCAAGGTGAATAGACCCATTCTCCCCGAAGCTTCGGATCGGCTGGCCGGATTTCGGATCAAGCGCGTAGAGATGATTGCCAACACCGGTGAAAAGTCGCTGTTCGCCGTCGGTTTCATTTTGCCAGAACACCAGGCCGCGCTGCCGGCCGCCTCCGACTCCAGGCCTTTCGGAACGAGGGTCCCATTTCCAGAGTTCCCGACCGGTGGCGGCGTCGAGAGCGATGACCTTGCGGGTAGGCGACGCGGTGTAAAGCACGCCGGCGACAATCAGATTGTTGGCCTGGTATTCGCCTTTTTCGCCGGTGTCGTAGGTCCATGCGACTTTGAGTTGAGCGACATTGCTTCGGTTGATCTGCTGAAGCGGCGAGTAAAGGCTTCGCTCTTTACCACCGAGATAGGCTGGCCAATCGATGTTGGAGGGCGACGTTGCCGTGGGCGCGCCGAGGACTGTCAACGGGGCCGCCAATCCCGCCAAAACCAAAGGAAGCGTGAGTAATCGCGAGGCGAGGATTTTCGAACGCGCGAGGTGGCTGGTGGAGGAACTCTGCGGCGGCGCGTCGACAAATCCGAGTGCGGACGCGAGCCCAATTGCGAGGCGGCAGAAATTATTTCTCATCAACATCAATTTTGGAGCGGAGCAGGACGGCAGGCGTTTTGTGGCCAACCGCAAATCGCTGGAGTATGAGCGACAGCGGATGTTAGCGACAGGAAATTCTTCGCCGTTACGCCGCATCGGGGTGTGATTAGAAGTGGGTTAGAAAGTGGAGGAGATTGTTGGAGATTCTTACCAGACCTTCAACTGCTTCGAATTACTTGCCGAT
>JBDTOW010000348.1:0-5317 GCA_039933075.1 Verrucomicrobiota bacterium
GTCTGGCGGTGGTGGGCGAGAAGAAATGGCAGGAAGGGATGGCGACGTTCTGCAAGCCGTTCACGAAAGCGACGGTCAAATACTTCGATCACGCCGACGCCGCTGACGCGCGGGTGCGGGACAAGAAAGTAACTGAATTTGGATTTCTGAGCAATTGAGACTCTTTTTGGTTGTATGGTTGTGTACGGGAGTACACAATGCCGCCATGCCAGATGCTTACTCATCTCTTTTGCAAAAACGATCCGGGCTGCTCGATCAAATGGCCGGCTTGGATCGCATGGAACGAGGCCGTTTGTCCGAACAGTTCCTCAAGGGCCAGAAAGACGGCCAACCCGTGACGTGGGGTCCCTACTACGTTCTCCAACGCCGCCTGGGCCAGCAGATAGTCAAAGAGCGCGTGCCCCTGGAGCGCGTGCCCACGATCCAAGCGGACATCCAGCGCCACGAAGAGTTCCAGAAACTGGCCGACCGTTATGCCGAGATTACCGAAGAGATGACCCATTTGGAGGACACTGATGCAGAACTAAAAAAAAAGTCCTCGCCTACCAAACCGATCAGTTCCAAGAAACCCAAGCGTTCTTAAACCTAGCCAAGCAGCAGCTCTCTCAGGGGGGATCGTCTGCTGGAGCTTGGTTGGACCAAGGATTGCGCATTGCCTTGCACAAAGATGGGTGCCGCCTGCTAGAAGAGTTGTTTGCAGATCCGAACTTGAAGATTGAAGGCAATGAATGTCGACCCGGGGAGAAGTGCCACCCCAACCGAATCAAGGGGATGGAAACGGTGTTGGGAACGGTCTGCTTGAAACGTTCTTACTTCTATCAGTCGGCCTCAGGAGAAGATGAAAGCCAAGGCCGCTTTCCTTTAGACCAAGCGCTGGGGCTAATCAATGGCTACTCCGCCGGCATGAGCAAGCTCATGTGTCGAGCGGGGGCCATGTCCTCCGGCTATGAAGCGGCCAGCGCCGATTTGAAAGCCTACGCAGGTTTGGAAGTCGATGGACGACAGATTCAGCGTATGGTCAACCTCAAAGCTGAGGAGATCCAGAGCTACGCCCGCAAAAGCTCCCCGGTTCAGCCCGTTAAATCCGTTGAGGTCTTCTACGCCAGCGTCGATGGCACCGGCGTGCCGATGGTGCCCGAGGAGTTGGAGGACCGCCCCGGTAAACAAGCGGATGGCTCTGCCAAAACGCGCGAGGTCAAACTGGGCTGCGTCTTTACCCAACAAAGCACCGATGAGGAGGGACGACCGCTTCGAGACCCTGACTCTACCACGTATGTATCCAGTTTCGCCCAAGCCAAGGACTTTGGCCCTTTGATCCGTGCCGAAGCCCTGCGACGGGGTATGGCTCTGGCGACAGTCGTTGTCCTGCTTGGGGATGGGGCAAGCTGGATTTGGGAACTGGCTCGAACCTGTTTCTCCTTCGCGGTGCAGATTGTGGATTTCTTCCACGCTTGCGAACACCTGAGCGCTTTGGCAGACGCACTTTTCGGCAAAGGAACCGAGCAAGCTAAAGACTATCAGAATCGCTGGCGAGCTTACTTGGAGGTCGACCAAGTGGGAGCAGTCATTGTCGAAGCCCATGGCTGGTTGAGCCAGTCAGCCGACACCAAGGAAACGCTCAAAGCCATCGGCTACTTTGAGAACAATAAAAGCCGTATGCTCTACGGCACCTTCTGCGCCAACGGTTACTTCATTGGTTCCGGAGTCGTCGAGGCGGGATGCAAAACCGTCGTTGGACAACGGGCCAAAGAATCGGGCATGCTTTGGTCCCTCAACGGCGCGGACCACGTTTTGGCGGTCCGTTGCGCCGTCATGAACGGAAACTTCGATGCATTTTGGAACCAGCACGGAACCCTCTTCACCGAACTGCAACAGGCCGCTTGAATTTCACAAAATGCCGATGCCCGGTTACTTTCTTGTCCCGCACCCCTCCCGGCTGCATCGCCAGGAATGCCTTCGTTAATCTCGATCAAAATCGGCAACCTGTCTAATTCGATCGGAAAGAAATTGCCGGACCCAAGGTCCAGGAACCCTTATCCTCGCAACTCCCGTCTCAGGATGATTGACGCTGATTGTTAAAATGAAGAGATTCGGCACGCAATCACCGCCAAATAAAGATGACCTTATGGATTTCCAACTGTGCGGCTGATTCGTAAAGTTCGATTTGCGATGGCCGGCAAATTTCAGAATAAAGTCTTTCTCCTCACGGGTTCGACCGGCATTGCGGCTGCGACCGCAGAAATTGCTGCCCGTGAGGGAGCGCAAATTTTCGTCACCAGCCGCACACCGGAACACGGGAACGCGCTCGTCTCCAAAATCCGCGTTGCGGGAGGGACCGGCGAATCCTATCCCGCTGATCTTACGATTGCCGATTCGGTGAGCGCGGCGGTGCAGCGGTGTCTGTCGCGATTTGGCCGCATCGATGGGCTCTTTAACGTCGCCGGCATCAGCGGAAGGAAATTTGGCGATGGTCCGACCCACGAATGCACCGAGGAAGGCTGGGACTTCACCATGGAGACCAATTTGAAAAGCATGTTTCTCATGTGTCGCGCTGTCCTCACCCAGATGTTGACCCAGGCGCCTGGGGACAACGGCTTGTGCGGCGTGGTACTGAACATGGCCAGCGTGCTGGGTTTCTCGCCCTCTCCAAAGCACTTCGCCACCCATGCCTACGCGACAAGCAAGGGCGCGATAATCGCCCTGAGCAAGGCCATGGCTGCTTACTATGCGCCACTGAAAATTCGCGTCAATGTGATCGCGCCCGCGCTGGTCCGAACGCCGATGAGCGCCCGCGCTCAGCAAAATCTCGAAGTCCTGGCTTTCATGAAAACCAAGCAGCCTCTCGTCGAGGATCTAATCGACGCCGAAGCAGTTGCCCGGGCGGCGTTATTCCTCTTGGGTGACGATGCGAGCGTGATCACCGGTGACGTTCTCACGGTCGACGCAGGCTGGTGTGTGAGCGAAGGACAATATTGAATGACTGGTGACCAAACCCAAATGACGAATTCCCATAACTTCACGCGTTGTTCATCGGGCAATTTGCGGTGGCTGATTTTTTCTTCGTCCGTCATTCGACCTGGGTCAATACGGTGAACTACGCGATTGGAATTGATTTGGGTGGATCGAGTGTAAAAGCCGTGGCCGTTGCGCCAACCGGAAGAGCGCTGGCCCGGACAAATGTTGATTTCAACGCTGGCGCAGATATGGATTGGGCGGGAAAGATCCGCGACCTTATCCGCGAAATCCAACAGGAGCGCGGTGCGCCGGCTTCATCGATCGGACTCTCCGCTCCTGGTTTGGCCGCCAGGGATGGACGATCGATCGCACATATGCCTGGCAGGCTTCAGGGATTGGAAGGTTTGAACTGGATGGATTACCTTCACTCGGTGGAACCGGTGCCCGTGCTTAACGACGCGCAAGCTGCGTTGCTTGGCGAGGCCTGGCTCGGCTCGGCTCGGGACTTTCAAAATGTCATCTTGCTCACGCTCGGCACCGGGGTCGGCGGCGCTGCAATCCTGGATGGGAAATTACTTCGCGGACAAATAGGACGCGCTGGACACCTCGGCCACATTTGTCTTGATCCTGACGGCCCCCGGGATGTGTGCGGGACACCGGGGAGCCTCGAAGTCGCCATCGGCAATTGCACGATACGGGTCCGGTCTCGAGAACGATTTCAAAGCACTCACGACCTCGTGACAGCGTACCGCGAAGGGGACCTCGAAGCCGCGGCAATTTGGCTGGAATCAGTGCGCCAATTGGCCTGTGCCATCGCTTCGTTTATCAACATCCTCGATCCGGCAGCAGTCATTATCGGCGGCGGGATCGCGCGTGCCGGCCCTGCCCTCTTTGAACCCTTGCAGCGCTTCGTGGACGAAGTCGAATGGCGCCCGGGCGGGCACTCGGTCCAGATTTTGCCCGCGCAACTGGGCGAATTTGCGGGCGCATTCGGCGCGGCGTTCAAGGCGATCACGCATCCGGGTTGAACGCCGGCCTTACACTTTAGGACGCTTAAAGACCAATCGAAACCACTCGGTGTGGTCGACATGCGTGCCCGCCGCGCTGGTTGCCAGATTCACCAGTTCCCACCCTTGCTCACCGAGTTGGTTGCTATAACTGGCTATGTTTGGTCCGTGCTTCCAGTTCTTGATGTCCTGACCGTTGTCATAAGCTGGATACCACTCTTCATCGTGATAAAAACAATCGATAAACTTGTATTCCCATTTTTGCATCATGCACCTCCTGCCACTTTGAGTTTAATAAAGCGGAGGACTCTCTTCCGCGCAAGGCACGATAAGGCGCGCATCGCGGCGTCCGTCCATGAAAGAATTCAAAGAGCGATTAACGCCATCTCCCTCAATCCGGATCAGCCGTGTGGCCACCTCTTGCCTGACGGGTGCGGGCCGTAGAGAGGGCCGTACCAGAATTGGTCCGCTTCCGTTGGATCGGTGTGCGCGAAATCTTAATGCTTTCCCGATAATCGTAGCCTCCGCTATCTTCGGTGCGCAATGACTCCAGCCCGGGATTATTTGAACAATTGTCGCGAACTGATTACTATCGTGGAGCGCCAGCAACAATCCATCGCGCAAACAGCGGACTGGTTTGCTGAGACTATTTTGGCCGGACGCATGGTCCATCTGTTTGGCTCGGGCCACAGTCGCATTCTCGTCGAAGAAATGTGGCCCCGTTACGGGTCCTTTCCCGGGTTCAATCCGATCGTCGAGCTTTCCCTGAGTTTCCACAACCTGGTCGTCGGAGCGAACGGCCAGCGACAGGCGATGTTCCTGGAAAACGTAAGCGGCCTGGCCGAGCGAATCTTGCGAAACTTCAATTTGTCCCGGAGCGATTCGGCGCTGGTCGCTTCTTCCAGCGGCTGCAACGTGGTTCCAATCGAGATGGCCATGGGCTTTCAGCGGGCCAACGTCAAAGTTGTCGCCATTCTCAGCAAGAGACATTCGGAGGCCAGCCGCAGCCAGCACGCAAGCGGTAAAAAACTTTCCGATTTTGCTGATCTCGTCCTCGACACCGGAGCCCCGGTTGGCGACGCGATGGTCAGAATTGATGGACTGGAAAACCCGGTTGCGCCCGGCTCGACGGTGGGCGGCTGCCTGCTGGTAAATTCGATCAAGGCGGAAGTAGCCGCACGGCTCACGCGCGCCGGTAAGCCGCCGAGAGTGTTGACAGCCGGCGCCGTGATCGGTCCCGAATCAGCCGCAGCCCTCTTCGAATCGGCGTACGATGAACACGCGCGGAGGCTGGCGAAACTATACCAGACGCTCGGTGTGAAGGATGAGGCTTAGTTGGGGTCCCGCTGTTGGTC
>JBDTOW010000349.1:0-5311 GCA_039933075.1 Verrucomicrobiota bacterium
TGGCCATGTCCCATGTCCGGTCGTACCCGCGATACGAGGCCGTCCCCGCCCCGCAACGCTGGTTTTCTTAAATCCAAACTCTTTGCTCGTTCTCGATTCAAATCTCACCGTGACAAGGTGGCCTTCGAGCCGTTAGATTTTTTGCGATGGATAAACGCACCGTGACACTTGGCCATTCGCCCGACCCGGACGACGCATTCATGTTCTACGGGTTGGCCAGGGAATTAATCCCGACCCATGGATTCGGCTTCGAGCATATTCTGCAGGACATCCAGACGTTGAACGAGCGCGCCACTCGCGGCGAACTCGACGTCTCCGCCATCAGCATTCACGCCTACGCCTTCGTGTGCGACCAGTACGCCCTGCTGCCCAGTGGCGCGAGCATGGGCGACGGCTACGGCCCGATGGTCGTAGCACCACAATCGTTCACCAACGAGGAAATCTCGCGAAGAAAAATCGCCGTGCCGGGCACGATGACCAGCGCGTTTCTCGCCTTGCAGCTTTGGCTCGGCAAGACCGCGAAGGAGTTGGATTACGTTGTGGTTCCCTTCGATCAAATCTTTCGCGCCGTTCAATCGGGAGTCGCGGACGCCGGGTTGATTATTCACGAAGGCCAACTGACCTACGAAAAAGAAGGGCTCGTTTTGTGCGAGGATCTGGGAATCTGGTGGGGTCGCGAGAATGAGGGGTTACCGCTGCCCCTTGGCGGCAATGTGATTCACAAACGGTTCGAGCCGGCGGTGCGCCAGGCGATTTCGCAAATCCTGACGGCGAGCATCCGATACAGTCTCGACCATCGCGCCGAAGCGGTGCAGCACGCCTGGCAATATGCCCGCGATATGGGCCGTGATCTGGCGGACAAGTTTATTGGAATGTATGTGAATCATTGGACCCTGGATTACGGAGTGAAAGGGCGCGAATCGATTCGCCGCTTCTTAAACCGGGCGCATCGCCAGGAGCTAATTCCCCGGGAACCGGAATTGGAGTTTGTCGATTGAAGCGGGCGGCTTTTCCCGCGGAATTTATCTCCGCTGAGCGAAATATGCCTTCTCGAGCCGCGTCAGTTGGCCGTTCACTTTGCGCACGTTCACCTTCGGCAGAAGAAAATACGCGGTCCAGAGCGGGCGATGCGGCATTTTGTCGATGCACTCGAAAAACGACTTTATGCCATCCACACTCAGGCTGCATCCGAGCGCATTGACGGCGCCGGCCGTCAGCGCGTCGTTCCACTCACCCAAAGTGATCACGCTGTTGATGGGTACTGGGGTGCCATCTTTATCGGTGAGCTGGTTTTTGTATTTTTTGTAGTGGCCGAGATAATGGTGCGCCATCTCGATGGCGACGAGCGTGCCGGCCATCTGGTTAAAGCGCGTCAACTGCTCGTTCGTCATCCTCAATGGCCACAAGTCGCGCTGAGAAAGCGCGGGAAATTCCGTAAGCTTCTTGTTGCCGGTTTCCTGCGCGAGCGCGCAGACGTATCTTTCGAGGCACCCTTTTTCGAACAAGTTGTTTGCCGCCGCATAGGAAAGGTTGTTCACCAAATCGACGAATCCTTCGGACACAACCACGACCGGCTTGGGCCTGGCGTCGACGGCGAATTCGGCCGGCCGCACATAAGGCATAGCTTCCCTTTGCAGAACCAGCATGTCTCGGTCGATTAAGTCGCGCTGAGACGGAGCCAGCGCTTCATACAGATCCTGCGCCAGCAGTTTCACCGTTGAATAGTCCGAGTTAAGGATGATCTGATCGATGTTCGTGAGATCGGCCTGAACCGGCCACGAAGTCAGCGCGACCAGACCCGAGAAGACCAGGATGACCAGACATTTTACCATTCGTTTCCTCAAAGAGTGGTTCACCAGCCAGTTTCCGTAGCCGAATGGATAACCCTTGGAGTCGCTGGCGTCAATCCGATACAACATGACTGTTCTTCGGCAGATTCCCCTGCCTCTTTACCGGTTCTGAGGGTCTTTTGAACGTTGCGATTAGGTACCGATCGTGGCATAATCCCGGCGAATGAGATATCGACGTTTTGGCCGAACGAATTTGTCCATGCCCGTCTTTTCCTGCGGTGGGATGCGCTATCAGTTCAAGTGGCAGGATGCTCCTCCAGAGGAGATTCCGCCCGAGAACCAGGCTAACCTCGAAGCAACCATTCATCGCGCCTTGGAGTTGGGCATCAATCACATCGAAACCGCGCGTGGTTATGGCTCGTCAGAGATGCAACTGGGCCGCGTGTTGCCGGCCCTTCCCCGCGACAAGATCCTGGTTCAAACCAAGATCCCGCCGATGGCCAGCGCCGGGGAGTTCCTCAAAACATTCGACCGGTCGATGCAGTATCTGCGACTGGATTACGTCGATCTGCTGGCGTTGCACGGGATCAATCACCGGGATTTCTTGAAGGACGCATTGAAAAAGGACGGCTGCGTCGCCGCCGCCCGGAAACTTCAAAAAGACGGACGCGTTCGTTTTCTGGGATTCTCCACACATGCGACGACAGACGTCATTCTGGAAGCGATTGCCAGTGATGAGTTTGATTACGTCAATCTGCATTGGTATTTTGTGAACGACTTGAATTGGCCCGCCATCGAGGCCGCTCACCAGCGCGACATGGGAGTTTTCATTATCAGCCCGAACGACAAGGGTGGAAAACTCTACGAGCCACCGCGGAAGCTTGTTGAATTATGCCAGCCGCTCTCCCCCATGATATTTAATGACTTGTACTGCCTGGCGCGGCCACAGGTGCACACGCTGAGTTGCGGCGCGGCGCGACCGGGTGACTTCGATGAACACATTCGCGCCCTTGACCACTACGAACGGATTGCGGAAACCATTACCCCGATTGAAAGACGTTTGCGTACCGAAATGGAGACAGTCCTGGGTCGCGACTGGTGCGAGCGGTGGTTCGAAGGGCTGCCAAGCTACCTTGAAGTTCCAGGACAGATTAACATCTCGGAAATTCTCAGGCTATGGACTTACGCCAAGGCTCTCGATCTCGTCGCGTGGGGGAAGATGCGTTACAATCTCCTCGGCCAGGGTGACCACTGGTTCCCCGGCGCGAATGCTGCCAAGGTTGACGAGGCAGAGCTCGGCTCAATACTGGCCGGAACTCCATTCGCCCAAATAATCCCAAACATGCTGCGCGAAGCCCACCAAATGCTCTTCGACGCTCCCCAGAAGCGCCTGAGCAAAAGCTGACACCCAATTGAAAACTATGAGTGCTTTCATCCGAAACGTGCGAGCCGGCTGAAACTTGTTCACTTGAAAGTCAGCGGATCTCTGCTTTAAATTGAAATATGCGGTGGCGTTTCATATTGATGGTCTCGCTTGGACTGAATGTTGTTCTGGGCGCCACTTTCTATTGCTGGTTCTGGGCGCCAAGACAGACCCCCAAGCGGGTACTCCGCACGGAGCTTACAGCGGTTCCGTCCACCAACGCCGTTAGGACCAACGTGATCGTCCGGCGTTTGCACTTTTCGTGGGAGGATGTGGAATCGGATGATTATGCCAAGTACATTGACAACCTGCGCGAGATTGGTTGTCCCGAACCGACGATCCGCGACATCATCGTCGCTGACGTCAATCAACTCTACGCTAAAAGACAAGCGGCTGAGATTGTCTCGCCGGATCAACAATGGTGGCGTTCAGATCCGGATCCGAGCGTTGAGAGAGCGGCAAACGATGCACTCGAAGCGCTGGACAAGGAACGGCGCGAACTACTCGCTCGGCTGTTAGGGACAGGCTGGAACGCGAGTCAGGAACAGAACCTCGGGAAGATCCCATTGACCGGGGCGGTTCTCGGCAGCTTGCCGAAAGAAACGAAACGGACGGTGCAGGATCTTGGCGCGCGCGCCAACAAACGTCTGCGAGCCCTCCTGGAAAGCGGAGGCGAGGATGGCAAGCCGGTCGATCCGGCGGCGTTGGCGCGGCTGCGTAAAGAGACACGCGAGGAACTGGCTCGCATCCTGACGCCGGAGCAGCTCGAAGAGTATTTGCTCAGGTACTCACAAAATGCCGTTCAGCTTCGCAACGAATTGCGGGGTCAGAATCTGACCCCGGACGAATTCCGGAGAATCTTCCGCGCCCGCGATCCGCTCGATCAGCAACTTCAACTCTCGGAGGCGGACGACACGGCCACCCTGCAACAGCGCCGACAGTTGGAACAACAACGCGAGAAGATCCTCCAGACCGAGCTCGGTCCCGAGCGCTACCAGGCGTACATGCTGAACAAAGATCCGCTGTACGTCGATGCGAAGAATACCGCCGAGCGCCTGGGAGTTTCGCCCTCGGTAGTGATGCCCATTTACCAGGTCAACCAACTCACCGAACTCGAACGCCAGCGAATTCGCAATGACAACGAGCTCTCCACGGAGGAAAAAATCGAGGCCATCAAATCTGTCCTGGAAGAGCAGCAGAAAACCTTGCTCAAACTGCTCGGCGAAGATGCCTATGAACGATTCGAACAAGGTTTGTCCAAGTGAACCCCGGCGAACCTGAAGCTCTCGGTGTCGAATTCGTTCCACGCCACGTCCGCCACAAACAATCGCCCTTTCTCCGATGACCGCCGCTTCCGCTCCGGCTACTCGCGATTCGGTTCGCTTCGATGAAGCGTTGCTCCGTTTCGACGAAGAAAACGCACGCGATACGAACGCTGAAGTCGAGGAGAGTACTGCTCAACCCCGTGAACTGCTTTATGCCAGGCGGCTTTTCGGTTGGGTGTTGAAACTCGCGCCGAATGCTTCCGAGGAACTCCGACTGGCCGCGCGCTGCCAGCATATTTGCCGCTGGCAAATCCCGCGCAGTTCCTACCCGATGACCCGGACCGGATATCTCAAATGGCGAAACGATTTGAAAGCCTTCCATGCCACCAAAGCGGGAGAGATCTTGCGCCAAGTGGGTTATCCGGACGAAGTCATCGCTCGCGTCCAGGACTTGAACCTGAAGAAAAATTTTCCGGCCGATCCCGAGGCGCGTGTCCTCGAAGACGCGCTTTGCCTGGTTTTCCTTGAATTTCAGTTTGGAGAATTTGCCGCAAAAACCGAGGAACCGAAAGTTATCAGCATCCTGCAAAAGACCTGGAAGAAGATTACGCCGACCGCACAGTCCTGCGCTCTCAATCTGCCATTCAGCGAACGGGAAAGAGTCCTCATCCAGCGCGCTCTGGCTCAGGAATGAAAGCGCTGCCGCCCCGCCTCCTGGGAAATCTAGCATCCGGGAGTCTCGCTCCGGGAGTCTCGCTCCGGGATACAGGCTATGTTCGACGCGAAGGAACGCAGAGAACCAGCCACATGGCAAAAGATGAATGACGAAAAAT
>JBDTOW010000350.1:0-5303 GCA_039933075.1 Verrucomicrobiota bacterium
GGACCCTGGCAGTAAACGGTCCGGCCGAACTCGCCACCCCAGACGATGAGTGTTTCATCGAGCAGGCCCCGTTGTTTGAGATCCTGGATGAGCGCGGCGCTCGGTTGGTCGGTGTCGCGGCATTGGCCAACAATCTGCGACGGCAGTTTTCTGTGCTGGTCCCAGCCTCGATGAAAAAGCTGGATGAAGCGCACGCCGCGCTCGGACAGGCGTCGTGCGAGCAGGCAGTTCGCGGCGTAAGTGCCAGGCTTGCGCGCGTCCGGCCCGTAGAGGTCGACGATGTGCGGTGGCTCCTTCGACAAGTCGCTGAGTTCCGGCACGGAAGTTTGCATCCGGTAGGCCAATTCATACTGGGCGATGCGCGTGGCGATTTCCGGGTCGCCGACTTCCTCGTGCTGGATCTGGTTCAACTTCGCCAGGTCGTCGAGCATGCGGCGGCGCCCGGCGGAGTCGAGGCCGGCGGGATTCGACAGGAACAACACCGGATCGCCGGCCGAACGGAACTTCACGCCCTGATGGGTCGCCGGCAGAAAGCCGCTGCCCCACAAGCGGTCGTAGAGCGGTTGGTCGTTGGGGTTGCCGGAGCCGTTCGAGATGAGGGCAACGAACGCTGGCAGATCGCTGTTCTCGCTGCCCAGCCCGTAGCTGAGCCATGCGCCGATACTGGGCCGGCCCGCGAGTTGCGCGCCGGTCTGGAAGAACGTGATGGCCGGGTCGTGGTTGATGGCCTCGGTGAACATCGAGCGGACAAAGCACAACTCATCTGCCACGCGCGCTGTGTGCGGGAGCAATTCGCTCAACCACGCGCCACTGCGTCCATGCTGGGCGAAACCGAACCTCGTTGGCGCAACGGGAAACTTGTCCTGCGTGGACGTCATACCGGTCAACCGCTGCCCCTGGCGGATTGAGTCCGGCAGGTCGGAACCGCGGAGGGCGGCGAGCTTCGGCTTGGGGTCGAACAAATCCATCTGCGACGGCGCGCCGGACTGGAAGAGGTAAATGACGCGCTTGGCCCGGGGAACGAAGTGCGGCAGGCCTTGAAGCCCGCCCGTGACCGCCACGGTGTTCGCCTGTGCCGCGAACAGCTTCTCGTTGAGCAAGGACGCCAGCGCGACCGTACCCAGGCCGAGGCCGGCGTGGTTGAGGAAATGACGGCGCGACAGGACGGCTGGAACGCCGTCGGTTGTGTTAGGCCACATCATTGAATTTCTACAAATACCAAGCAACGTAATGCCACTTCACTGCCCACTTGTCACCGCACTTCTCGGTAACGATCAATAGAAGATATAAGAGTTCTTCCCATCAGTAAGCTGGAGTTCCCATCTGATGTTACCTGCAGAACGCGTCTCCAAATGGCCGTCCGCGTACCCGGAATTGATGTTTCGAATCCTGCCCCCAAAAGTATGTGCTCCACTGGCGCTGGCAAAGCTATCTCCTGATATCTCTTTGTTCCCAGTCATCCAGTCTGAGACAATGGGGCGGGTCGAAATAGTCGCGTCGTCCATTTTCGAAGGCCACGGGGTATTCAGACGGGTGCGAAGAAGCGAAACATCCGGGTACGTCAATGTGGAAGAGCCTGCCAAACTCCGTGGCACCCACCAGTTCAAGTCTAGAAAACCATATTTGGAATTCTGAAAAACGGTGAAGAATTTTGTCAGATCGCCAGCCGTATCGAGCGGTCTGCCAAATTTTGCTCGAAAGCTTGTAGAATTTTCCAACCACGTTTTCCGCAAGGGGCAGTACCACATCTGGGGCGTTATTCCGCGGGTCTCCATCTCCGTCAGCATCGGCAACCCAATTAACCATGGAGACAAGTTCTGAAATTTCACGAGTTGCGAAGATTCGGTGGGCAATACGAATGAAGGCAACCGCCCCCTTGAATCCTCGCCGGCATACAACGCCGCGGCCAGCGTCAGTTGTCTGTAATTGTTGGCGCAGGTAGTCACGCGTGCCCTAAACTTACCGTACGAAAGCATCGGGATGAGCAGCCCCACCAAAATACCAATGATGGCAACCACCACCACCAACTCGATTAGCGTGAAGCCCTTTTTGAAACGCCCGCATTCTCTCACATTCGTTTAGACAGTTTACCGACGTGTTGCTCACAATGCAGCCGAACATTCTTGCTTACCTCTCTTGCATATCACAGAGCCTGTTTTAGAATTCATTATCCCTGTAGCAGCCGACGTGAGGAGGCTCAAATTTTTCTCGGAAATGCACGGGATCGGTTTCAAAAATGAGCCTCCTCACGTCGGCTGCTACGATTATTAAAACAGGCTCTCACGGACGCGTGATGGTTTCGTCGAGGTTCAGAATGAGATTCGCCACGGCCGTGTAGGCGGCGAGTTCGGCGACGGCGAGGTGTTCGTTTCGCGGCGCTTCGCCGGCACTCACCAGCTTGGCGGCGGAACTTGAGTCGGATTGATAGCGTGAGCGGTATTCGCTCCAGCTCGCCAGCAGCACGGAGAGTTCCCCCGGCTTCGGCGCCCGTGCCGTCGCGAGTCGGAAAGCGAAGGAGATCCGTTCCTCCGGCGTGTGGCTGCCGCTGGTCATGATGCGTTGCGCCAGCACGCGCGCGGCTTCGACGAAGGTGACTTCATTCATGAGCGCCAACGCTTGCAGCGGCGTGCTCGTGCGCGTCTGGCGGACGTTGCACGACTCACGGCCAGCGGCGTCGAAGGTCATCATGGTTGGGGGCGCGCTCGTCCGCTTCCAAAACGTGTAGAGGCTGCGACGCCAAAGTTTCTCACCGTGGTCTTGCACGTAGTCGGTGCCGGAGAGTTCCTTCCACAGGCCGGGCGGTTGATAGGGCATCACGGACGGCCCGCCGACCTTTTCGACGAGCAGCCCGCTGACGAAAAGCGCCTGGTCACGAATCATCTCCGCCGGCAGCCTGACCCGCGGAACGCGAGCGAGCAGGCGATTATCCGGATCGCGCTGAAGCAGCGCCGATGGGACGTGCGAGGATTGCCGGTAGGTCGCGCTCATCACGATGAGCTTGTGCATCTGCTTTACGTCCCAGCCGGTGCGGATGAATTCGGTCGCGAGCCAATCAAGAAGCTCCGGATGCGTCGTCGGCTCGCCCTGGGCGCCAAAATCCTCGACCGTCCGCACCAGGCCGGCTCCGAAGAACGTCTGCCAGTCGTGATTTACCGCCACGCGTGCCGTGAGCGGGTTCGACGGATGCACGAGCCACTTTGCGAAGTCCAGGCGGTTGCGCGGCGCGCCGGAGGGCAGCGACGGAAACACGGCCGGCACACCGGGCTCGACCTTATCACCGCGCTTGTCATATTCACCGCGCTTTAACACGAACGTGTCTCGTGGCTTTGGCAATTCCTCCATCACCATCGTCGTCGGCAAGCTTTCCACGAACTTCGCGCGCGCGCTCCGCCAGGAAAGCAATTCCCGGTTCGCCTCGCGAATCGCATCGGGCGCGTGTTCGTGGAGGAAGGCGAGGCGCAGTTTCGCGTTTTGCTGCGGAGTGCGCTGTGAGACTGGCAATGCGACAAGATTATTCAACGGCTCCGCGACCGATAGCGCCTCGGCCTCCTCACGCGACAGGACACGGTCGTAAACTCGCACCTCGTCGATCAGGCCGTGGAAGCGCACGTCGGCTCCCGCGCCCGCGCCGATGCGCAGAGGCTCCTTTGTGGCGAAGGTCTGGTTCAGTTCATCGAGCAGAACGCGCGTCTTCTCGGGTTTGCCGTTCACGTAGAAAAACACGCCACTGGCCAGGCGCGAGCCATCGTAGGTCATCGTGACGTGGTGCCAGCGACCGGTCGGCAGCATGGCCTCTGACGCAACACGCATCGCGTCGTCAAGCCAGCGCTTGGTGAAGTGGGCCTGCAACCTGCCGTTCACGACGTGCAATCCGTAACCCTCACTTGCCGGCATATCGTCCGCGCGTGTGACGATGGATCCGCCATGGTCGTCCGACAGGTAGAACCAGGCGCTCAGGGAGAACTTTTCGAAGAAGCCGAAGTCTCCCAGGTCACCCACGTTGATAAAGCGCTGGCCGTCGAACTCGGCGGCCTGACCGAGAACGCCGGGAGCGAAGGCGGCAACGCCGTCTTGAAACTTCGCGATATTCGTCCCGTTGCCTGAGTTTTCCAGACCGCCCTCGAGCTTGAAGTGCGCCTGCAACCCTGCCGACGGCCCCCATTGCATTGCCCGGGATTCGGAGAGCGATTTCTCCCACGCCGCTTGCGCAGTGTTGATTTCCGATTCTAGTTTGCGAAAGCACTCTTCGGCGACGGCGAGTTGTTTATCCAGTGTGGCGAGTTGTTTCGCCTGTTCTTCGGTCGGCGTGATGAGGAAGGGCGGCGAGTTGCCAATCTTCACCGCGCGGCCTTTCTCCGGCACGTTGTTAAAAAAAGCGAAGACTTGATAGAACTCGCGCTGCGTGATGGGATCGTATTTGTGGTCGTGGCAGCGCGCGCAACCAAGCGTGAGACCGAGCCACACGGTCGCCGTCGTGTCCACGCGGTCCACGACATACTCGACTGCGTACTCCTCCGGGATGATGCCGCCCTCGGCGTTTCCGCGATGGTTGCGATTGAAGCCCGTGGCAATCTTTTGCGGCAACGTCGCGCCCGGCAGCAGGTCGCCAGCGAGTTGCTCGACAGTGAACTGGTCGAACGACAGATTGCGATTGAAGGCCTCGATAACCCAATCGCGCCAACGCCACATCATGCGCTCGCCGTCGCTCTGGTAGCCGCTCGTGTCCGCGTAGCGAGCTGCATCGAGCCAGCGAATCGCCATCCGCTCGCCGTAGCGCGGAGACGCGAGCAATCGGTTTACGACCTTCTCGTAAGCTCCCGGCGATGGATCGGCGAGAAACGAGTCCACCTCTGCTGGTGTGGGCGGCAAGCCCGTCAAGTCGAGCGACACGCGACGGATGAGCGTGGCGCGCTCCGCTTCCGGAGAAGGCTGCAAACCCATTTGCTCCAGCTTTGCCAGCACGAAATGATCGATGGCGTTGCGAGGCCAATCGGAGTGCCGCACCGCGGGCAGCGCGGGCCGACGCGGCGCGATAAACGCCCAATGAATCTTGGGTTGAACGTCACGATGGAAGTCAATCTTGTCCGGAAATGCGGCGCTGGCCGCGCCGGTCAGCCACGGCGTGAGCGCCACACCCGACAGGATCCCAATGAGCTGGCGCCTCATCTTCTACCTGACGTTAGAAATGTCACCGGGTAAGGGCACGTGGCCTATATGGGCTGGCAGGCCGGGTCCTCCGTGTCTGTTTAGCGTGGGGCAGGCATCCTTGCCTGCCGGTTCTGGCGGCATCCCTGCCGCCAGTG
>JBDTOW010000351.1:0-5300 GCA_039933075.1 Verrucomicrobiota bacterium
TTCGGAGTTCCGCGTTCACGCGGTCCGGCGGTCGCACGCCCCGCAAACCGCGTAAGCGCGGAACTCCAAACCGGGGTTGTAGAGTCGAGGAGTGGCGCAGTAGTGTGTGGGTCGTATCGGCGTTGGCTCTGGTAACGCTTGTACGTGGACGAGCGGGCGTTGCAGCCATCCTTTTTCGCGCGGCGATGTTTGTCTTCGCGATCAGCTATACCGCGTTCGACACGGCGGCTGGCGTGGTGACGGGTGTTCTCCTCACAGCCGCCCACAAGTCGGGCACGCCCGACGCCTGGCACTCTTCGATCGACACGGTTTGGATGCATCCGATCATAGGCGGCTCATCGCTGCTTATTCGACCACCTTTTCTTGCAGTGTTCGGATCGGATGCGCTGTCGATCGGGACGGTAGCTGCCGCGGTATCCCTCAAGCGGGCCGGCAGTTCGTGGGCACCGGTCGTGTTACCGGCCCTTGCCGGCTTCGGAATCGGCGTATTCAAGACTCATGCCTGGCCAAGCGGCCCGGTTACGTTCGGCGGGCTGGCCGTGGCAGGTGCGTGGCTGCTCTGGGAGCGCCAGAACAAGGACTGTCGCTAACCTGGAGCGAAGCGGAGGGTTGGCTGCATTCTCTGGAACCAGTTAATTTTATAACGGGCTGCCAACCACGTCGACCGAAGATGCCGCCGCGGAAATTCGCGGAAAGCTTTTCCGAATTCTCCCACCAGTTCGGATGTCACACCATTGTAACTTTTTCGCCCTTCTTTCGTCATAACTCCAGTTCAGACTGTCAGCAACAATGGGCTTTGTTCCGACGCCAGTTCGGACAAATGCGGAAAGAATTATGCAAGATCCAATCGCGTCAAGCGCAGTCCGGGTTCTCCAAATGGGCGGGCCGCCGCCTCCGGCGAAGCAGCTCAAATTCATTCCGCAGCAAGCTCAACGAGCGGCCGATCTTAGGTCCGCCTCCAAGACAAAGAAGAAATCACCAAATCGCAAAGTCGCGCCACAGATTCAACTGGCAGAACGGTTGCGACGGCTGCGGCAAACAACCCGCGAGACAGCCCAAGCCTACCTTCTCAAAATCGACGCTGATTTGGGCGCGCTGATCAAGCGGCTCGGCGAACGAACTGAAAAATCGAATACATCCCGGCATCTTAAGAATTCCTGCATCAAACAATTGCTCAAGACGGCCAAAAGAATTGATCTCAAGCCCGCAAAAGGCCGGCGCAAAGATCTTCGAAAGATCGAAAAAACCGTCGTGGCGATGTCGCGGATCGCGCGCAAGAATTAATTCCATCCTGAATCGAACCTCGCTTTCCCAACCCAAATCGCTCGCAATCACACGTGACCGGGGATATTATTCGGACGATGGAAAAGTACGTTTGGCTATCTTGATTTATGAACAGCTCAACTTCTATCGCATCACCCGCGACCAACCGAAGCGCCGCTATGACCGCCGCAAACAAACGAACCGCAAAGATCCTCGTCGTCGACGATGAGCCCGACGCGGGTGAGCTGATTCAGTTCAATCTGCAGACCGCCGGCTATCAGGTAACGACGGCTGCGGATGGTGAAGAAGCCTTGAAGAAGGCTCGCGCCACGCTGCCCGACTTGATGATC
Source organism: Verrucomicrobiota bacterium (assembly GCA_039933075.1). GTDB lineage: Bacteria > Verrucomicrobiota > Verrucomicrobiia > Limisphaerales > JACPZS01 > JBDTOW01. Next base: position 1,614 of record JBDTOW010000351.1, read on the forward strand.
CTGGACGTGATGTTGCCTGAAGTCGATGGCATGGAGGTGTGCAAGATTTTGCGCCGCGACCCAGCGACCTCGGGCATCCCCATTATCATGGTTACTGCGAAAGCAGCGGAGATTGACCGGGTCCTCGGTCTGGAATTCGGCGCGGACGATTATGTTATCAAGCCTTTCAGCCCGCGTGAGCTGGTTTTGCGAGTGAAGAGCCTCTTGCGGCGCGGTTGGCCGGCTGACGAGAAAGCCGAACAAATCCGGCTGGGCGAACTTTTGATCGACATCCCCAAACACCATGTCCTGGTCCAGGCGAAGCGTATTGACCTTACCGCCACGGAATTCAAGCTGCTCCTTACCTTGGTTCAACGGCGCGGCCGCGTCCAAAGCCGGGAGCAACTTCTGCGCGATGTTTGGGACTACGATAGTTTGATCGACACGCGCACGGTGGATACGCACATGCGGCGTTTGCGGGAAAAGCTTGGACGCGCCGCCAGGTATCTTGACACCGTTCGGGGCGTCGGTTATCGCTGCGTGGAGGACTGAGACTTTCATGATCACTAACACGCCCTGAATTTCCGCGCGCCTGTTTGACTTATGTGGTTGCTGCTTATTTCGATGGCGAGCATTGCCTTGCTGCTCGTTCTTCATCTCTGGTGGCGGCGGCGCTACGCTTTAGTCAAATTGGAGAACGACCAGAAGTCCCGTACCATCGCCTCGTTGGAAGAGCGGCACCGGCAAAGCCTTGCTTACACCCAGGACCAGCAGGAAGCCTTGTTCAACAGCATGGCCGAAGGCGTGTTGGTTTTGAACCAAACGGGTAAAATCGTGTCGGCAAACCGCTCGTTGGAGAAGCTTCTCGGTCAGACGATGAATATCCGCGGACAAAGCATCATGGCGGCTTTCCGCCTGCATGAATTGGCCGATTTAGTGAATCGCCTTACCAAGGAGGACACTGTTCTTGGTTACGAATTGACTCTTCCGGGGCTGAACCCGCGCTGCCTCGAAGTCAATGCCACCTCAGTCCTTGGCCAATCCAGCGAGCGTCAGGGCGCCATCCTGGTCTTCCACGATCTGACCCGACTAAAACAATTAGAGAACACCCGGCAGGAATTCGTCGCGAATGTCAGCCACGAATTGCGCACACCGCTCTCGTTGATTAAAGGCTTCGTTGAGACATTACAGGATGGCGCCAAAGACGATCCGGTCCTGGCCTCCCGTTTTCTCCAAACCATCGAAAAACACGCGGATCGTTTGACGTATCTGATTGAAGATCTGCTCACGATTTCCCGTTTGGAATCTGGCCAGATCGTCATGAACATGCAGCCCGTCGAATTGAAGGGCGTTGCCCAGCGCGTGCTTGAAGACCTGCGATCCCGGGCCGGAGAAAAAAACGTCACCATCGAGAACGCCGTGGCCGACGATCTGGTAGCGAGAGCGGACGCGGACCGGCTCGAGCAGGTGCTGTTCAACCTGCTGGACAACGCCATCAAGTACGGCCGGAACCCGGGCCGTGTGATCATCGGTGGCAAAGAGTTGCCTGACCGCAAAGTTGAGCTGTGGGTCCGTGATGATGGACCTGGTATTCCGCCCGAAGCCGGCGAGCGCGTTTTCGAACGGTTCTATCGCGTTGACCGTGCCCGTTCCCGTGAGAAGGGAGGGACGGGCCTTGGCCTTTCCATCGTGAAACACATCGTGCAGGCACACGGAGGAGAGGTGTGGGTGCAAAGCGAGTTGGGCGTCGAGACTACGTTCTTCTTCACGCTCCCCCACGCACCGGAAGATAAATGCCAGCGCGGATCGACTCCCCAGAACGAGGCAGGTGTCCAGGTCGAGCACGCGGCTAAATGATGGCCTAATCGATCTCCTTGTCTGAAACGAGAAACAACGAAATCGCCTTTCAACCCGCGCACTTTATCAACCGCGAGTTGAGCTGGCTCGAATTCAACCAGCGCGTGCTCGACGAGGCACTCGATGCGAAGAACCCGCTGCTGGAGCGGGTGAAATTCTTCTGCATCACCAGCTCGAACCTGGATGAATTCTTCGAAGTTCGCATTGCCGGACTCAAGCAACAGATCGAAAGCGAGGTTGTCGAGCGCGGCGTTGATGGATTCACCGCGACCCAGACGCTTCGTGCCGTGACCCGCCGCGTCCGTCTCATGGTAAAGCAGCAATACGCCTGCTGGCGCAAGCAGTTGCGGCCCGCGCTGGCCCGGCACGGCATCCGGTTCCTGACCATTCAGCAACTCGGTCCGGCCGACCTGCGCTGGCTCGAGGAATTCTATCGCACGGAAGTCCGGCCGGTGCTTACGCCCCTGGCCCTCGACCCCGTGAATCGGTTTCCGCAACTGTTGAACAAATCGTTGAACATGATAGTGAAGCTCGAAGTGCCGGGCGCCCACCGCGCGGTGAAACACCATGCGATCGTACCGGTGCCCCGCGTGCCGCGGCTCGTGAAGTTGCCGCGCGAGGACGGCCGGCAGGACTACGTATTCCTTGGGCATCTCATCGGACATTTCCTCAGCGACATTTTTTCCGGAGCGACCATTCTAGGCTACTGGCAATTCCGCATCACGCGCAATAGCGAGCTCTACATCGACGAGGAGGAAATGAGCAACTTGCTGAAGGCCGTCGAGTCCGAGCTGCACAATCGTCGCAAAGGCGACGCGGTTCGGCTGGAACTGGAACACGATTGCCCGCTGGGGATCCGCAAGGCCCTGCTGGGCACCTTCCGCCTCGGCGAGAACGACCTGTATCTAATTCAGGGCCCGCTCAACCCGAATCGCCTGATGGCCATCTGTGAGGGCGACCACTCACCCGAACTTCGCAACCCGCCATTCATCGCGCCGAGGGCCGCGGCATTGCGCGACGGTCCGGACGTCTTCGCCGCTATTCGCAAACGCGACCTGCTCGTGCACCATCCGTATGAGAGCTTCCAATGCGTAGTCGATTTCGTGGAACAGGCGGCCAAAGATCCGCGCGTGCTGGCCATCAAACAAACCCTCTACCGCACCGGCGGCGACCAGCACATCATTGGCGGGCTGATGGACGCCGTGAAGAATGGCAAGCAGGTCACGGTGGTGGTTGAATTGCGGGCGCGTTTCGACGAAGCGAACAACATACAGTGGGCGCGTCAACTCGAAGAAGCCGGCGTGCACGTCGTGTATGGCCTGGTGGGCTACAAGATTCACGCCAAGATCTGCCTGGTCGTCCGGCGGGAAGGGAACCAGCTTCGCCGCTATGTCCATCTAGCCACCGGCAACTACAACCCCAGCACGGCGCGGCTATATACAGACCTCAGCTATTTCACCTGTCGGGCGGACTTTGGCGAGGACGCGACCAACCTGTTCAACCTGCTTACGGGGATCTGCCAGGTTCGCAACATGAGCAAGCTCCTGGTCGCCCCGTTCGTGCTGCACGCCAAACTCATTGAACTTATCGAACGCGAGGCGGGGCACGCGCGTCTCCACCTTGCGGCCCGGATCGTCGCGCGTATGAACTCACTGGTTGATGATCGGATGATCGAGGCGCTCTATCGCGCGTCGCAGGCCGGTGTCAAAATCGACCTCGTCGTCCGCGGCATCTGTTGTCTTCGGCCCGGCCTCAGGGGTATCAGCTCCAACATCACCGTGCGGAGCGTCGTGGATCGGTTTCTCGAACACAGCCGCGTGTGGTATTTCGAAAACGCCTGCCAGCCACAAG
>JBDTOW010000352.1:0-5293 GCA_039933075.1 Verrucomicrobiota bacterium
GCTGCCCGCGGATCAGCGCGATCAGGTGATCGAGCGCCTGGCAACGCTGGCGCCTACGCCGATCGAAGTCGTCGAAAAGTTGGTGGAATTACTTAATCAAAAACTCGGCATCAAACACACGCGCGCCTTAAACCAAACCGGTGGCGTGAAGATGGCTGCCTTGTTGCTCAACGCCCTGGACAAAAATGTCAGCAAGTCGATTCTGATCTCTCTCGAAGAACGAAACCCCGAGTTGGGCCAGGCTGTTCGTCAGAAAATGTTCACATTCGAGGATCTCTCGCGCCTGGATCCCACCAGCCTGCAAAAAATTCTGCGGGAAGTGGATATGCGCGACCTCGCGGTATCCCTCAAAACCGCCAGCGAAAAACTCAGGACGATCCTGCTTTCTTGCATTTCGAAACGCGCGGCCGAGACCGTTAACGAGGAGATCAGCTTCATGGGCGCGATCAAGCTGCGCGAGATTGAAGCGTCGCAATTGAAGATCATTGAAGTCGTCCGACGCCTCGAGAGCGAAGGCGAAATCGAACTGGACGCCACAGGGGAAACTTCACGTTATGAATCAATGGCCTCCTGAGAAAATCCAGTTGACGCAACCCCTGCGCGATGTGCGACGTGCGTGGCACGGGGCAGGGGACAGCGATTTCGAAGGGCGGCTTCGCGATCGCGAGCAGGTGGCTTATGAACGGGGTCGGCAGGACGGAGAAAGAATGTTGAGCGAGCAGTTGGTCGCTCAGCGGAGCGAGCTTCTGGAGCTTCAGCGCGGTGTCTTCGAATCGTTGCGTAATGCCGTGCCCCAGGTCGTTCATGATTGCGAGAACGCCCTCGTTTCACTCGCCATGGAAGTGGCGCAGAAACTGGTCGCCGGCCTGCCGGTGTCCTCCGAAATGGTGGAAGGGGCAGTGCAGGAAGCGCTCTCCCAAGTGGAAGAGAGCACCGAGTTCAACGTGTATTTGCATCCGGATGATCTCGATACACTGAAGCGGGCCAACTCGCCTTTGTTGTCGTTGCACGGCGGAGGAGAACGAACCCATTTTCACAACTCCAACGACGTGAGCCGGGGCGGCTGTCTGGTGCAGACTCGTTTCGGCGTAATTGATGGGCGTCGCGAAACCAAATTCGAAGCGCTCAAGAAATCTCTGCTCCAATGATCCAAGTCCCGCAAAGTAATTCTGCTGGTGCGAGGCGGCTGGAGCATCTCTTAGGTCGAGCAAAGCGGACGCGCGTGCTCGAAAATAAAGGACGCGTCGTCCAACTCATCGGCCTGGTGATGGAGTCCGAAGGGCCGCTGGCCGCGGTGGGAGAAGTCTGCCGCATCGAATCTCCGCGGCACGACCAGGTTACACTGGCAGAGGTCGTCGGTTTTCGGAATCATCACCTGTTGCTTATGCCGCTGGGGGAAGTCCACGGAATCCATCCCGGCAGCGAAGTCATTGCGACGGGTGAGCCGCTGCAAATCTCTGTGGGAAACGCGCTCAAGGGGAGAGTGATTGACGGGTTAGGAAATCCGCTCGATGGACTGGGGGAAATTTTAGGGGACCGTGAAGTGGGGTTGAATTTGTTGCCGCCCCACCCACTGAAGCGGCAGCGCATTCAAAAGCCATTCCAGACTGGCATCAAGGCGATCGACACATTTGTTCCGTGCGGCCGCGGACAGCGCCTGGGAATCTTTGCCGGCAGCGGCGTAGGCAAATCGACCTTGTTGGGAATGATGGCCAGCCAGGCGGAAGCTGACGTGAACGTAATCGCGCTCATTGGGGAACGTGGTCGCGAAGTTCGCGAGTTCCTGGAGAAGGATCTGGATGAAGTTGGCCGCCGCAAGTCCGTCGTCATCGTGGTGACCTCCAATCAGCCAGCGTTGGCCCGTGTTAAAGGGGCCTTTCTGTCGATGGCGATCGCGGAATATTTCCGCGATGAAGGCCAAAACGTTTTGTTAATGATGGATTCGGTCACTCGCTTTGCCATGGCTCAGCGCGAGATTGGCCTGGCCGTCGGCGAGCCGCCGGCGACGCGCGGTTATACCCCGTCTGTGTTCTCGCTCTTGCCCCAACTGCTCGAACGCGCCGGCAACGGAGAGCGCGGTTCGATCACAGGGTTGTTTACTGTCCTGGTAGAGGCCGATGACATGAACGATCCGATAGCGGACGCCGTGCGATCGATTCTCGACGGGCATATTGTTTTGACGCGTGAGCTGGCGACGCAAAATCACTATCCCGCCATCGACGTTTTGGAAAGCGTCAGCCGTCTCACGCGTGATCTGCTTGCCGAGGAACAGTTAAACCTGGTGGCCCAGGCCCGCGAGAACATGGCGATCTACCGCCGGAACCAGGACCTAATCAACATTGGCGCCTATCCCGCTGGCAGCAACGCGCCCATCGATCGCGCGATTCGGTTGAGAGAGCCGATGGATCAATTTTTGAGGCAGTCCGTGAACCGAGGAGTCTCGGCAAATGAAAGCTGGACGATGCTTCGTCAGCTTATGGCTGTCGTGGAAAAAGCCGGCGTTAGTCCGATCTCAATAGCCAAATGAGAAATCGAAATCAATTTCCCGAATGAAGCCGTTCCGCTTTTCGCTGCAAGCAGTGCGAACGTTGCGGCAACGACAAGAACAGATGGCGCTCGAGCGGTTTTCGGCGGCAGTTCAAATCCGCGAGAAATCGGTCGATCGGCTGAATTCCGTGACGCAGCAGCTCAACGCCGGTTGGAGCGAATTGAAAGCCCGGCTGCCACAGGGAGCGACCGCTTTCCAAATCGCGCAAATCCGGGCTTACTGCGATTCCGTGACGGCGCGAAAAAAAGAATGCGAGGTCTACGTCAATGCCGCCCACCGCGCCGTGAACGTGGCTTGGAAAAATTTGTTGTCGGCAAAGCAGCAGCTCGAGGTCGTCGTGAAATATTACGAGAACCAAAAACGGCGATTCGGGCGAGAACTGGATCGGGAAGAACAAAAGACTTTGGACGATATGGCGAATCGCCGCGGAACGAAGGCGTCTATTGGCATGGCGAGCGTCGAAACCACGTGGAACTAGTATGCAAAAACTAATTCAGTCAACTTGGATGGTGGCAATGGTCGGGACGATGCTTTTTCTGGCGACTATCGTAGTTTTCCTCCGTCCGCATAAAGTCTTGACGACGGCGCATCACGCCGGGGCGGCTCAGGCCGCACCAATTGATAATGACTTCTTCGCCCTGGGCGAGAGCTATCCCGAGGTCGAGCAGATGATTGCGGAGATGAAGAAGGAAAAGGTGGCATTGGCGGACCGGGAACAGAAATTGCGACAACTTGAGGACCGGTTGTTGACCGAGCGCGCGGAGATCAATCAAGTCACCCAGACGGTTCACCAGTTACAAAAACAATTCGACGCGTCGGTGGTTCGCGTTCGGGATGAGGAAACCGCTAATTTGAAAAAACTCGCCAAGATACACAAGGAAATGACCCCCGAAGGCGCCGCGCTCATCTTGAAAGAGATGACTGATGATCAAATTGTGAAAATCCTGGTCTTCATGAAGGAAGGCGACGCGGCTCCGATCCTGGAAACAATGGCGAAACTGGGGAAGGATGAGCCCAAGCGTGTTGCGGGGATCTCTGAACGTCTCCGGCTGGCCGCGTTCCGCCCCATGCCCGAAAAGAACAAGAACCCATGAATACCTCCAGAGAATTGACGACCAAAGTGTCTCCATCACCGCTGTCAGAGGTCGGTCCCGCATCTGACCTTTCACGCTATTCTCCAAGAGCGGAGAATTCGTTCGCCGCGTTTATCGTGCGGGCAAAGGACTCCCGGTCTTTTCCGGTGAAACCGCCGAAAAGCGGGAGCACGACCTCATCCGGGGGGATGCCGTTCGGTCAGCTCACCAATAAAAGCCACGGCTCGATTCAAGACGACGAGGAGCAATTCTACAAAAAGCGGGACTCAATAAAAGCTGAGGGATTGGCTGCTTTGCAAATGCCCAACGGCGACGTCACTCCTAATACTCTCCTCCCGCACCTGTCGGAAGCACCGATTCGATATGGCGCACTCTCAAAGTCACCGGGGGCGACGAAGGATGATTTGACTACGGCCGGCGACGCGCCTTCAGGGACAATTGCGGAGGATGTGCGCACTGCTGCGGGAGCATCTGAACCCGGAAAGGGTGGAATCGAGCCGAGAGACTCAAAGAAGGGGCTCGAAAATGACTCCAACGACCTTCGCTTCGAGACTATTTCTGCCGAAGCGACACGGGCGTCCGAACCGGCAGGCACGGAAAATGGCTTCGCATCGAGCCCAGGTGGGTCGGTTGGCGGGCAACCCGCGCCAGGGTCACCGCCGCCGAATGAACCCGATGCAATAACTTCGAGTTCTGCCGCGAGCCAAGCCGCTGTGATTCCAGGCATTGGCGACCCCACGCCATTGAAATCCTCCGCGGTTGTGGCAGGGGAGAGCACGGGGACGAACACCGCCGATGGCACGCTCGGTGCTCAACTGGAAGGCGTGATGAAAACAATGATTAAAGGGAAAAAATCTGCCGTGAACTTGGAGCAAAAGTTGCCGCAGGCTTCGCTCGCCGAGACTGACACCACGGACTCGGACTTTTCTGGCAAGCAGAAAGCCGGTGACGCATCGGCGGTCATAGACGCCGGGTTGGCGATCCCTTGGCTTCCATTAGCCCTGGACGATCGCTTTCAAGGATGGTCCGCTAAACTTGAGTCGGTTTCCGGCACTAAATCCGTATCGACGTCGGAGCAAATTTTCTTTCAGATTTCGAAACAAGCGGTTGCGCTGAAACATTTCAACGCCGACTCCATGGCGGTGGTCCTCAAGCCCGATTCGGAGACTGCAATCTTTCTTCACTTACAGCTCCAAAACGGCCAGGTGGAGGTTCATGCCCGATTCGAGCGGGGTGATTATCAAGCGCTACGGGCGGGCTGGGAGCAACTGCGGGAATCGTTGGCATCTCAGGGGATTCGTCTTGGACCTTTGCACAATTCGACTTCGAACGATTACACGAATGCCAGTCAAACCTCAGACAAGTCTGGATATGGCAAGGGAGAAAAGTATTCGGATCCTCAAACTCCAGACCGGTCCGATGCGAGGTCTGAGGGATTTGCCGGCCTGCGGACGGAAGTTAGCGGACGGCCGATGTCCAAACTGTCGGTCGGTGAAAAACGGCAGTGGGAGCATTGGGCCTAAGGAATCCATATGGCTACGACTTCTATTCCACCGATCGGGACGGTTTCCGCGCAGGCAAGCGCGACCCTCCCAACACCCAAAACATTAAGCCAGGACGATTTTTTGAAACTGCTGATAGTCCAGATGAA